>CAIRNL010000064.1 GCA_903879975.1 uncultured Chloroflexota bacterium
GGCGCGCGTCGATCAGTGGAATCTGCAGCGCCAGCGCAACGCACATCGCCTTTCGTGGCGGCTGGCCGGAATTCCTGGTGTCGTCACGCCCAAGACGCGTCCAGGGGTAACGCATGTATTCCATCAATACACGGTCAACCTAGACGCGCGCGATCGCGTTGTCGATCACCTGAAGCAAAATGAGATTGGCTATGGAATTTACTATCCGATTCCAATTCACAAGCAGCAGCTGTACCTGGAACGCGGCTATGAAGAGTACCTGCCGGTTGCTGAGAATGCCAGCCGCACAGTGCTCTCGCTGCCAGTACACCCCACATTGAATGATGTTGACCTTGATCGTATCGCTGACGTGGTGATTGGCGCCACGATCGTCGCTGTGCCCCAGAGTGCATAGGAGGATAGGGTCATGGAACTGGTGCGCGTTGGAGTGGTTGGCACCGGACGGATGGGAAAAAATCATTGCCGCGTTTTTTCGACCCTGCGCCATGTCGATCTGGCCGGTATCTATGATCCGGACACGGCTGCAGCGAATCGGGTCGCCAGCGAGAATGACACGCGCGCGTTTCGGACGGTAGACGATCTCTTGGACGTTGTGGATGCGGTCAGCATGGCAACTCCGACTCCGACGCATTTCCTCTTGGCCATGCACTGCCTGAAGAGGGGGAAACATCTTCTCATCGAGAAACCTATTGCAGAGACTACGGAGCAGGCGGAAAAGCTGGTGTCAGCTGCAGATGCCAGCGGATTGATTGTTCAGGTCGGACATATTGAACGGTTCAACCCCGCATATTCCGAGCTAAAGAATGTGCTATTGGATTCGTCGCCACTAGTCGTCAACTTCAGGCGGTTGAGCCCATATGTTGGCAGCAACACAGATGTCGATGTCATCTCAGATTTGATGATTCACGATCTTGACCTGGTATTGGATTTGATGGGGCAGGAACCAGTGTCGTTGGAGGCAAGCGGTCTCACCGCCGTCAGCGGCGCCATCGACCATGTCGTTGCACAGATGCAGTTTGCGTATGGTCCACTGGTCTGTATGACCGCGTCCCGTGTGACCGAGAGCAAGATCCGCTGCATCGAAATCACGGCTCAAGATCGGTTTATTGTCGGCAATTTGTTGGATAAATCCGTTGCGGTGCACCGGCGCACATACGGACAATATGTGAATCAAGGTAGCCTTGCTGCCAAATATCGGCAGGAAAGCGTCGTGGAAAGTATCCATGTTCCGGCAACCGAACCATTATGGCTGGAATTGCATCACTTTATCCAGTGTATTCGCAATCGATGCGCTCCAGCGGTCACCCCGCGCGCTGGCTGGCTTGCGCTCCGTCTGGCAGCCCAAGTTCGTGATGTGGTCAATCAGAATTTGCTTGTAATGGGTAACTCGCTCCACACCCCGGAGATGAGTGCGATCCCGCGTGTGAGTGTTGGTGTGTAGCAAGGGGTAAGCCGTGACGCTCTCTATTGTGATTCCTTGCTATAACGAAGCCGATAATGTTGCCAAGTTGGAGCATGAATTCTTTCCAATTGTCCGGCAATTGATAGATGCCGGATCGATTGGCGAGACTGCGACAGATGTTGTTGAGGTCGTCTTCGTGGATGATGGCAGTGTTGATGGCACCTTACCTGCGTTGAAGGCTGCGCTCGGCGTGCTTCAGGGGCCGTCACTGCATGTGCGATTCGAACAACATGCCGCGAACCAAGGGCTCGGCTCAGCGTTGCGTACTGGGTTTGCGGCGGCGCAGGGCGAAGTCGTTGTCACAACCGACAGTGATGGGACGTACCGCTTTCAAGAGATACCGATGCTGCTGGAGTGTTTGACGCCTGAAGTCAGTATTGTGACTGCATCACCGTACCATCCGCAGGGTGGGGTTGCGAACGTGCCGGCTTACAGACTCGTGCTGAGCCGTGGCTCGTCGATGCTCTACCGCATTTTGGTAGATGCAAAGATACATACCTATACGGCACTCTTTCGGGCATATCGCTCAGACGTGATCAAAACGGTGCCGTTTGCAGCAGACGGCTTTCTTGGCGGAACCGAGCTCATGGTAAATGCCATGTTGAGCGGCTATCGCGTCGCCGAATACCCTACAGTCTTGCACAGCCGCGCCCACGGAGTATCCAAAGCAAAACTCATGCGGACCGTCAAGGCCCATCTTCGCTACCAGAGGAGAATTCTTGGATACCGGCTGGGTTTGATGGCGTTGGAAGGGGCGAGTCCATCGAAAGGGGATGTGCAGTGCGTGTTGATCAAGTGACCGTGCAGATCGGGAGCAAACCAAAGATGAATCTTGCAATTGCCTACATCCTTGTTGCTGTTGTTGCCAGTGCGGCGGGACAGGTCCTGCTGAAGATGGGCATGAATCGTGCAGGTGCACTGACATTGAGCTTTGACACGATTGTTGCAACGCTGTGGAAGATCGGCACGAACCCATACATTGTGATCGGTCTTCTGATCTATGTGACAGGCACGGTTTTCTGGCTGGCGGCCTTGTCGCGCGTCGATCTGAGCTATGCCTACCCATTTGCCAGTCTCAGCTACATCGTCATGTTGTTGGCGGGGTGGTACGCTTTCGACGAGCACATCAACCTTGTTCGTGTGATGGGCACGCTGGTGGTTGCGATAGGCGTGCTGATCATTTCCAGAAGCGCATGAAGATTATTTCGATTGTCGGTGCGCGCCCCGAGTTTATCCAGGCCGCACCCATCACCCGGGCGATTCAAGACCGCCCGGACTATCAAGAGATTCTGGTTCATACAGGACAGCATTACGACTATCTGATGTCCCAGGCTTTCTTTGATGAACTAGGGATCCCTGTCCCAGATTACAACCTGGGCGTGGGGTCTGGGCGCCATGGCCAGCAAACCGCGGCTATGCTGGCGCAATTGGAGTGTCTGTTCCTGGCGGAATCGCCCGATCTCGTGATGGTGCGCGGCGATACAAACTCTACGATTGCAGCTGTGCTTGCGGCTGCAAAGCTAGGTATTCTGACTGCGCATGTTGAAGCGGGCGAGCGGAGCTACGATCGACGTATGCCTGAAGAAATCAACCGTGTCGTCGCCGACGCAATCAGCGATATTCATCTCTGCGCCAGCCGGACTTCTGTCGCAAGGCTGGCAGAGGAGGGGATTACGCGCGCAGTCCACTGGGTTGGAGATGTCATGTACGACGCGATGCTTCAGCATTTGCCAGTGGCTAGGCACAAATCCGACGTGCTCAACCGCCTGGGCCTCGTGGCGAACCGGTATGTCCTGGTGACGATCCACCGTGCGGCCAATACTGATGATCCAGCCAGATTGGCGACTTTCGTGGAGTGCCTGAACAGGGCAGGCGAGCCCGTGGTTTTTCCCATTCATCCGCGCACCCGGCAGGCGCTGCAGCGCATGAATGCACAATTTGCCCATCACGTGATTGCTACCGCGCCGATGAGTTACTTTGATATGGTGGTGCTCGAAGAAAACGCCCGGCTGATCGCCACAGATTCTGGAGGCGTGCAGCGGGAGGCCTATTTCCTGAGCAGACCGTGTATTACGCTGCGCGAGGAGACGGAGTGGACGGAGACGGTGGAAGCTGGTTGGAATCTGCTGGTTGGCGCCGATCCGGAAAAAATTGAAAGCGCATGGCGCACCTTCAAACCGTCAGCGGCGCATCCATCGATTTTCGGCGACGGGTGTGCGGCATCTGCAATCGTTGATGCGATCGAACATGAGTACGGCAGCTCTTATCAGCTGAAAGCAGTTCAGCCGCAGATGGATTGTCGTTATGAACCACGTTGAGGGTGCCCGAATTGCCGTGATTGGCGGCGGCATCATGGGTGTCACATTGGGCTATTTCCTTGCACGTCAAGGTGGCCGTGTTGTCATCTACGAGGCATCGCCGGTGCTGGGCGGGCTGGCGGGGCCTCTGCTGCTGGACGACGGCACCAGCGTGGACCGCTACTATCATGCGATCCTATCCAGCGATGTTCACCTGGGCGCATTGTGTGCAGATCTCAACCTCAGGGATCGGCTCCGCTATCGTGAGACTCGAATGGGGTTTTTCTATCAAGACAGAGTCCATCCCATGAATGGGATCGTAGACTTCTTGCGTTTCCCACCGCTTGGATGGGCAGACCGCTTTCGTCTGGGTCTGACGGTATTGGCGGCGCAACGCGTACAAGACTGGCAGCAACTGGAAAAGATCAGCGTCGAAGAATGGCTGCTGCGCTGGGGTGGCAAGAACACCTATTCCAATATCTGGCGACCGATGCTAAAAGCCAAATTTGATGGTGGATTTGATCGTGTGCCGGCGACTTGGATATGGGCGCGATTGGTTCGTATGAAATCTACGCGCAAGGGTGCGTCGCAAACAGAAAAGGCGGGGTATCTGATCGGGGGCTACAGTACCCTGTTGCAGGCAATGGCTCAGGAGATCAATGCGCAGGGCGGCGCAGTCTTGCTGAACACGCCAGTTCAAGAACTTGCGATTGAAAATGGGCGCGTGGTTGGAGTAATCGTAGAAGGCAAGCGCCGTTCATTTGATTCTGTCGTCGCGACTGCCCAGACTCCTGTTGTGAGCCGGCTGATTCCCGATACATACCCATCATATCGCCAGACGCTCGCTGCCCAGGAGTATCTGGGCATTCTGTGCCCGTTGTTGGTTCTCGACAGGCCCCTATCCGGCTACTGGACGATTAACATGACCGATGATTCTGTACCGTTCACGGGTGTCATCGAAACAACAGCCTATATCGACCCGATGGATGTGGGTGGGCGCCACCTTGTATATTTGCCCAAGTACACAGTCCCAGACAGCAAGTGGCAGCAGCTTTCGGACGATGAGATCAAGTCAGTCTGGTTGGAAAATCTACAGCGGATGTTCTCAGATTTTACTCTGAAGTCTGTTCGCTACTTTGTTGTCGGGCGCGAACGCTATGTCGAACCGCTACATCGGATTGGCGACCCGGCTGTTCTGCCGCTGGAAACGCCAATTGGCGGATTTTTCCTGGCAACGACATCGCAGATCTACCCGCAGTTGACAAATGGGGAATCCGTGACCGTCCACGCGCGTCGCGCTGCAGAGAGGATTCTGGCAGGGATCAGCTCGCTTGCTCCGATCGAGATGCAAGAAAATGCCGCAGCGACCCTGGTATGAACCTTCAACGCACCAGGAGTGTATCAAACTGATATGACGCCATCTGTCCCATTGAATCGTCGACACCTTCTCAAACTGGCGCTTGTCGCAGCTGGCGCCGTTGCGTTGCCTAGCCTGGTCAGCGGCGGGCTATTTCTGGATGCGCAAGGCAGACCGCTGCCAAGGTACGATCCATATGTGGCGTCAGGTGCACTGGATACCTGGCCCTTGCACCCGAATGCGGCGACCCCGCTGCTGATCCTGCTCAATCGCCGATCTACCAATCCCTTTGGGCTGTTTCTTTCCGAGATTTTGCAGGCAGAGGGCGTCAACTGTTATCAGATCGCAGATGTTTCCGATCTGGATGGAGCGCCGTTGGCATGGTATGACACGATACTCCTGGCGGACGGCCCGCTTTCCACAGGCCAGCAGGAACAGCTCAGCGCTTATGTGGCGGATGGCGGCGGGTTGGTTGCGATGCGACCCCAGGCCTCTCTCTATCCGCTGGTAGGCCTTGAAAGCGCCGGAGGAACGCTCGATGAAGGATACCTGTTTGTCGACAACAAAAGCCCTGTCGCGCGCGGTATCGATGGAGGGAGACTGCAATTTCATGGCTCTGCCGACCGGTCTATTCCTACGGCAGCACAGGTGGTCGCCTGGTTAGGCCATCGAGATACCGGGATTGAGCCGTACCCTGCGCTGGTCTATCGTGAGCATCATGAGGGCCGAGCTGCGGCATGGCTATTTGACCTGGCGCGCAGCATTGCCTATACCCGACAGGGAAACCCACAGATGGCTAATCTGGAACGGGATGGAGGCGACGGAATCCGTGCAGCTGATCTGTTCAAAGATTGGATAGACTTGGAACGGCTGGCGATTCCTCAGGCGGATGAGGAGCAGCGCCTTCTGATCAATCTGTTGACGTACATGGGGAGCCAGCGCAGGCCGCTTCCCCGGCTGTGGTACTTTCCAGGCAAAGCTGAAACAATCGTTGTTGCGACCGGGGATTCGCACGGGAACCCTTCAAGCGCCATTGAAGATGTTCTGACACGTGTAGAAAGCAAAGGCGGGCGTTTTTCCGTCTATTACACCGCATTCCCCAGCAGCAATATTCGGCGCGCTGCGAAAAAGGCCATCTATCGTGTTGCCGAACTGAATCACGATGTGTTGCCCCAGATGTCTGCGCCTTCCCCCGACGATGTCGAGCGTTGGCGTCAACGTGGTCACGAGTTCAGCATGCATCCCTATGTTGAAGATGGATTGGACGTGGGATGGGAGCGACACTGGCGTGAGTTCACCGGGCTGGGATACGGCACTGCGCTGCGCACCATTCGGACTCACCGTATCCTCTGGGCGGGTTGGGCAGAGACTGCACGCATTCAAGCGACTCTCGGCTTCCGGATGAACCTGGACTACTACCACTGGGGGCCGCTTTTTCAAAGCCCACAGGGAGAATGGCTATATGGCTATATGACGGGGAGCGGACTCCCGATGCGATTCATTGACGAGCAAGGCAGGTTGCTGAATATCTATCAACAACTGACCCAGATGGCAGACGATCACTGGTTGAACCTGCACTGGGGAGGGGTGGCGAAAATCAGCGCCGACGCAACACTGGACCTCGTGCAGGCGATGGTCAACGATAGCCTTGCCGGAGCGTACAGCGTGCTGACGGGTCATTTCCACGTCGATCCATACGCAGTTGGGGGGCAGTGGCTGCCTGAGGCAGTGCGTTGGCTCGAGGGCTTTCTGGACATTGCCAATGCGTACTCGCTGCCAGTTGTCTCGGCTGACGATTGGTATGCGTTTACGAGTTCAAGAGCGAGCACAGAGTTCTCCAATGTCGAATGGTTTGCCGAACAAGGTCGGTTGAGTCTCGATTTCTCCTCCGTTGGGGGAGATGCTGAGCGGTTCGGTGTGATGTTCCCTGCGGAGCATGATGGGCGCAGACTGGTGGATATCGAGGTGGATGGTGCAATCCGGGGGTTCCTCACACGGCGCGTTGGCGGCATAGAGTATGGATGGGTGAACGTTGCGGCTGGGAAGCATCAGTTCTCTGCCACATACGCCGGCTGAGTAAAGAGTAGAGAAATGGAACAGGATTCGAACGTCTTGCCCGCCCAATGGAACAAACACAGTCGCAGCGACCGCCTGAATACAGGCCTGCGGATAGTCTATCTTGCCGCTGTCGTCCTCTTCGTTCTGTTTTTGGCCTTCCACAATTTGGGCAACTATCCAGCAACTTGGTTTGACGAGGGGTCCCATCTGCATGTTCCCAAAACGTTACTGCGATTTGGCGTCTATGCGGATTTTAGCAGCGAGGGTTTTCGGTACTATGGACCCACAATCGGAGTCGGCCCAACCGTTCTGCTGCCGATTGCAGGGGCGCTCCAGGTCTTGGGGATGGGACTCTGGCAGGCGCGCCTTGTCAACGTGCTCTACCTGCTTGCATCACTTGCCATGTTCTGGCAGCTGGCGATGCGGTTGGGAAGCCGGCGTTTTGTGTGGATTGCGTTCTTTCTCTTTCTATCCTCGCGCAGTGTGAATCTGTTTGAAATCGGTCGACAAGTGCTTGGGGAAGTGCCCGGGTTGTTCTTCTTGCTGTTTGCGCTCGCGCTCTGGTTTGCAGCTTGGGAACGCGCTGGGTGGCTACGTCTGATCCTGGTGGGCATGTTGTTGGGTCTTGCCACGATAACGAAGTACCAGTTTCTCCTCTTCGTCATACCGATGCTCGGAATCGGCTGGTTGGCAAACTGGTCTTACTATCGCATCACACCGCATCGAACTTTTGTGCTCCCGGCTGCAATGGCTTTGATTGCTTTTGGCGCGTGGCAGGCGCTGATGCTTCTCTATCTCGGACCGGCGAACGTCGGCGAGAATCTGTCTCTGTTACGCGAATCAGTGCAGGGAGCTGCGCTCCTCCTCTCCCCTTCGGTTGCTGCCAGCAATCTGGAGCTCCTTCAAGACCGTGTTGTCTATCTTGGCAGCATGATCCCGGCTCTGCTTTTTGGACTGCTCTGGTCGTTGCGTCGCGATCGCAACGGGCAACAATGGAGCCTGTTGTTGTCGTTGGTTGCTCTCAATCTGATCTGGTATGTGATCGCCTCGATTGGCTGGATTCGTTATGCGTTTCTGGGGTTTTCGATCGGATCGTTGTTCGTTGCCAAGTTTTTTGACGAACTCACCGATGGCTTCCGGTTGAATCCTGGCGTGTTCAGCGCCATTTACCGTCGCGAACCTGGCCTGGATGTCCGAGGGGTGTTGAGCTGGGCGTTGGTTGCCTGGCTGGCTGTGATGATTGCCGCACCGCTTGCCAAGACGACAGCGCTCGTCATCCTGACACGTGAGAATCCTGCGGTCGAGATGGCAGATTTCATGAATCAGAACGTTGCAATGGATGCTCTGGTCGAAACCTGGGCGCCAGAAATGGGCTTCCTGACGGACCATAACTACCATTTTCCGCCACCCGCCACCTTGGCCAAGGCAGCAAATTTCATCTACCTTGCCGGGCCTCCTCCGTCAGTGTTCTACCAGGTACAGGAAAATCCGCCGCCGGACTATATTTTGGTCAATGAGTTTTCTGCCTGGGTGAATCTCTATCCGTACGAAATGCTTTCGACAGAGTATGAACTTGTCGGCGAGAGAGGGCTTTATCAGCTGTATAGACGACGTTCATAATTGTCTTGTTTCGGGAGGCGTTTCTTGTCATCGACATCGACCATCAGCAGGCCGTCAATCCGAGCCGAATCGCACAAAGAAGCTGCAACACGCCTGCTTTGGGTCGAATATTTGAAGGCGTTTGCACTGATCTGGATCGTTTGGAACCACGCTGCCGAGCGGCTGTTCGGCTATCCACTGATAGCAAACCCTGGGCCGGACTGGCCTCCGCTCACGGACCGGGTTGCCCAATTGTACCCCCTGCAGGGTTTTGGCGTCTGGGATTTGCCGGTCAACCTGCTGCGTTACGCCGGTTGGTTCGGGGATCAGGGCGTTGGCCTGTTCGTCGTCGCCAGCGGCTTTGGGTTGACCTGGGGGCTTCTCCATACGGTGGGAAACCAACCGCTGCGGTTGGGCAAGTTTTATCTGCGCCGGGCAGAACGGGTGTACCCAATGTGGTGGATGGCTCACCTCGTCTTCGCCATACTCTGGCTGCTCACGGGGAAAGGATTCTCTCCGTTGACAGTCGGTTATTGGCTCAGTTTTTTCGGCATCCGGATCACGCCTGAGCTTCTCTATCTATTTGCCCCTGCATGGTGGTATGTCGGCTTGCTGATTCAGCTCTACTTTGTGTATCCGCTGATTTGGGAAGCGTTACGTCGCTACGGCCCGACATCGGTGCTCATCGTGACATGTGGAATAGCGGTAGCAGTGCGCGGCGCCGGTCTTCTGCACTTTGATTCCTACGTAGACGCATGGAATCGCGGCGCCTTCTTTGTGACCCGTCTGCCGGAGTTTGTCGTTGGCGTCTATTTCGCTGCCAGGCTATTTGACGACCCAGAGAAGACGAGGCGGATGTTTGTATCTTGGCCAGCCATTGCCGCAGCAGTGGCATTCTACCTGGCTGGAACGCTCCTGTCGCTCACATGGATTGGGTTGAGCATTGCACCGCTGCTCCTGGCAGTTGGGGCGTTCATTCCGCTCTATGCTTTGTTCAGCCAGCATTGGGTATCTCGCATGCCGGGCTGCAATTTGTGGAGATGGACGGGTGAGCATTCCTACCCCCTCTACCTTGTGCATCATCCTCTGCTTCTGCTGTTTGTGCCGATGGGATTGTCGTCGGGAATCGTGCGTGCCGTCGGCGGTATATTCCTGGCATCTGTTGGCACTCTGGTGGCAGGTGTTTTCTTGGAAAAACTGACTGGCGCGACGTTCGGAATTCTGCGTGATTGGTATGGCAAGGGGGGCGTCCGGTCGGTCTTGGTGCGTGGGACGGCAATCGTGGGTGGAGTCATGGCCTTCCTGATCGGCGCGGAACTGCTGGTTCGTGCCTTGGACCCTCAGGAGCCTCCAGACTTTGGATGGGGTGAGCGTGCGTCCCTTGAACGCGATGCCGTGACTGGCTGGCGATTGATTCCGAATCAAACCACAAGGCTGCGCTGGGAGAGTTACGACTATACGGTAACGGCAAATGCTCTGGGTTTCCCTGGGCCTGAGTATGCCACCGACAAAGACAGGGGGGCGCTGCGAATCATGGTGGTTGGCGACGCATTCAGCAGCGCCGAGGGTGTGGATACTGCGCAGGCATGGCCGCGTGTCCTGGAGGCGCAACTCCAGCAGCTTCTTCCAAAACGGAAGTTGGAGGTAATGAACTTTGCGATCACGGGCTATGGGCCGAATCAGTACGCAGCTGTTGTGGAAGAGTATGCGCCGCAATTCAGGCCGGACCTGATCATTGTCAGCTCCTTTGTGAACGATGGTCAGGATGCGCTGATGACAAATGCTGAGTTTCAGGAGTCGATCGGCTTTGCCAAAGCCGATCCGAACAGCATTCCCTCGATCTTGCGACTGGCGCATCTGCGCCGATTCGTGACGGTCAAATTCATCGACCTCTTGGTCGAAAACGCGCTCAATCGCCCGAATCAGTACGGCTATTTCTTAGGGAACTTCGCTGCTGTGGAGCGATCCAATGTTGAAATCAACGAAGAGGGGAACGCAGTCATGCGCGAACGTCTGGCCCAGATCAAGCAAGTTGCAGAAGTACTCGGTGCACGGATTCTCTTCCTCTCGGTGCCGGCGTCTATTCAGGTTTGCGATGCGAGGCAGTTGCCTTACTACCCGGATGGACTGGATTTGTCTGACAAGACGCGTTTTGATATCGAACAGCCGCAACGACTGGCAGCGCAGGCGGCAGAGGCGGTGGGTATCGATTTTGTGGATCTGCGCCCAGCTCTGAAAGGCCTGCCGGTTTGCCCATACCAGCCACGCAATATGCACTGGACCGAAGTCGGCCATCAGCGTGTGGCACAGTCTCTTGCTGAGTTGCTTGTGCGCGGGCGGCAGTTTTCGATGTTGTCTGGACAGAGGCAGTGACGACCATGGACAATCTTCTTCGTCTTGCCTGGACTTTTCTTGCCGTCCTGGTTGTGTTCGGACTGGTAGTTATCGAACGCGGGCAGGGCGAGCGCCGCAAGTGGATCGGTCGAGCTTTGCCTCTGCTGATTGGTATCTGGGCAGTGCTGAATGTGCTCTTCATCGTTTTTCTGTGCTTCAACCATATTCGATTCCCATTACATCTGGACTTGATGGAGGGTGTCATTCTTCAGCATCTTCGTCAGGCGATGGAATCGAAGCCAATCTATCCCGAACCGTCGCCAGCCTATGTCGCGCTGGCATACAACCCACTTTATTACGTGATGAGCGTCCCCTTTGCCCGAATCTTGGGCACAGCTCTGCCGACACTCCGTTTCGTAGCGATTCTAGGGATGTTGGGGAGCACACTGATGATGTTTGTGATCGTTCGAGAACAAACCAGATCGATGGGGTGGGGGCTGGTTGCTGCCGGGCTATTTGCCGCGGCATACAGCGCAATGGATGCTTATTTGGATACAGCGCATTCTGATTCTTGGCTGATTCTGAGTGCGCTACTCGGCTCCTATATTCTTGACAGGAGCCGATCTCGAGTATGGAGCAGCGTGGGATTATTGGTGCTGGTTGCCTCGTTCTGGTTCAAGCAGCACGGAGCGATCTTTGTTTTGGGTGGCCTTGTCTTTCTCACACTTCGTGACGGGATTCGCTCCTCGATCTTCTACTGGGGCCTGGCTTTGATGGCAGGGCCAATGCTCTACATTGCCGGCGGAAATGCAATATTTGGCCCCCGCTTCCATTATTTCACCTGGGAAGTGCCGCGACGGTGGTCCGAGCTTTCTCTACAGACAGTGCGCCGTCTTGGGGCTTTCGTGATTTTGAATTACTTCATCCTGGCGAGCGCTGCCGTTTGGTATGGGTTCCGAGCGCTCGTCCGAACGCCGCAGCGGCTGAACATTTGGCAGATACAGCTGATCAGTGCTGCGCTTTCGGGGCTGATGGGAACACTGGATATTGGCTCCTCTAATAACGTCTACATCCCTCTGGGCACCTGGATCATTCTGGCTGGCACCATTGGTCTGTTTGAATTTGGCAAACTGGTTCATGTGCGCAGGTACGGGCTACATGTTGCTGCCTTAGTGGGTGCCTTCGCGGCATTACTCTACAACCCTGCCACTGTGCTGGTACCTGCCAATGCCAAGGCAAGCTATCGCGACATGGTAGCATTTCTCAACACACTGGATGGCCCAGTCTACGCTCCGACTTTGGGCCAGCTGCAGGGTGACTATGCCTTCTACCCTGCAGCACATTGGGTCGCGCTGGAAGATATGATCCGCGGCCCTGGCAAGGATACCCGAAATCACCCCAACACACGATGGTTGCTCAACCCGGCATTGCATCCGGAGGGAAATGCCTACATCCTGGCAAATCTTCCATTGAATGCCTATGGATGGCTTGCTTTTCTTGAGGACTACTATGTGCTGGATGAGGATTTGGGCGAGCGTTTTGCTTCCCTACAAGGGTTGCCGCGACGTTTTGACCATGGCTATCCGCGGTATCTCTACCGGTATGTGGGCAATGGCGATCTGTCCTCGGCATCACCATAAGTGCGGGGGGCGATATGGGGAGCGTGTCTCAAACGAGATGGTGCATGCAATTGGGGGATGAAGCGAACAGCACGAGGCGAATATGAGCAGTGAACAAAAGGATTCCAGGAGAAAAGTATTCGTAATTGGGCTTGATTGCGCTCCGCCCGAACTGGTTTTCGAGCAATGGCGCAATGAATTGCCGAATCTGGGCCGCCTGATGGATCACGGAATGCGCTGCAACCTCCGCTCGGCGATCCCTTGTATCACCGTGCCGGCTTGGGCGTCGATGACATCCAGCAAAGATCCCGGTGTGCTCGGCTTCTATGGCTTTCGCAATCGGGCAGACTACTCCTATGAGAAGATGACCATCGCAACCGGAGCGGCGGTGAAAGAGCCGCGCATCTGGGATATCTTGAGCAGGTATGGCAAACAGGTCACCGTAGTTGGCGTACCGCAGACATATCCTCCGCGCTGGGTTAATGGCCATCTGATCAGTTGCTTCCTGACACCGACTGTCCAGCGCCCCTATACCTGGCCGCCATCTCTATCCGCTGAGATCAAAACCTGGCTAGAGGGTGCTGAATACATGGTGGACGTGCCGCAGTTTCGCACCGATGACAAGACGTTTCTGCTCAAGCAGATCTACGAGATGACCGAAGGGCATTTTAGGGTCATCAGGCATCTCATGACTGAGAAACCATGGGATTTCTTCATGTTCGTCGAAATGGGGACGGACCGAATTCATCATGGCTTTTGGAAATACCATGATCCAGCTCATCTGAAATACGAGCCCGACAACCCGTATCGCCACAGCATCCGGGACTACTACCGCTTTCTGGATCACCACATCGGCGAACTCCTGACGTTGCTGCCGGACGATACGGTGGTAATCGTCGTCTCAGATCACGGTGTAAAACGCATGGATGGCGGTGTCTGTCTCAACGAGTGGCTGCGGCGTGAGGGATTATTGGTGCTGAAGGGCGAGCCACCGCGTGGCAGGATCGTGCCGTTTGAGAAAGTCGAGGTCGACTGGGAACGAACGCGCGTTTGGGGTGCTGGCGGGTACTATGGTCGGATTTTCCTCAACGTGCAAGGGCGCGAGCCAAACGGCGTGATACCGCCGAACGCGTACGAACGAGAGCGCGAGGAACTGGTCCAGCGTCTGATGCAAATTTGTGGCCCAGATGGTTTGCCCCTTCGTACGATTGCGTACAAGCCTGAAGCCATCTATCGAGAGGTGCGCAATTTTGCCCCCGATCTCATCACCTATTTCGGCGACTTGCATTGGCGTGCGGTGGGAAGTCTTGGCCATGAGCATATCCTGACGTTTGAGAACGACACGGGGCCGGATGATGCGAATCACGCGGAGAAAGGAATCTTCGTTCTGCACGATCCGGCCAGGCCGTGTGGTGACGTCGAGCTGCCCGAACATCAACTGATGGACTTTGCACCGACCATCCTGCGTATTTTTGATCTTCCGGTTCCTGACGGCATGCAAGGAAATAGTATCGTCTAGCCCGATGATGGCGCACCCACTGGCGCCGAAGAGGTTGAATAGTCGAACTTTTCTATGAGGTGACCTATGGTTTTTTCAATTCCGCCTATTGTCTTGTTACTGATGCAACCGGGGAACATGTTCCATATTGCACCGCTAATGCCGCTCTATTTGGGGCCTGAGACGATCATGCCCATTGCATCAATTCTCGCAGCCATCCTCGGCGTGCTCCTCATGTTCTGGCGGTTGGTTGTGCGGGCGATCAAGTATGTGGTGGCGCCACATCGTAGTGTCCAGCCGGACTTGGATGAGGCGCCGCTGACCGCAGTCGATATTCCAGATGAAGCTGAGACAAAAGGACCCGGCGCATGAACAAGGTTGTTGTGATCGGCCTGGACGGCCTGGAACCATCGATTACCGAGATGATGTTGCGGGCAGGGCAACTGCCCAATCTGAGCCGGATACGCGAGCAGGGCGGCTACAGCCGTTTGCGGACGACCTATCCAGCACAAACGCCAGTAGCGTGGTCTACTTTTTCGACAGGAACGAATCCGGGCAGACATGGCATCTTTGACTTTCTGAGTCGAGACCCGGTGAGATACCTGCCGACGCTTGCACTCAGCCGCTACGAACAGAAGAATGCCTTTGCGGCGCCCAGGGTCGTGAATAGACGTCGCGGCATTCCATTCTGGGAACTCCTCTCACAGGCCGGGGTCCCTTCGGTTGTATTGCGCTGCCCGTGCACCTATCCGCCGGCCGAAATTCACGGCCGGATGTTGGCAGGTGTGGGCGTACCCGACCTACGCGGTGGATTGGGCACGTCGACCTACTACACGACGGAGGACGGCGTGCTGGCTGAACAGAGTGAGAAGGTTGTGCGCCTCACGCCGAATAACGGGCAGTGCGATACCTACCTGATTGGGCCGCGCCATCCCAAGACACAACAGGATGTGACTTCCCGTATTTCGCTGCAGATCGTGCCGAGCGAGGACAAACTTGTCGTGCATTCGGAACACCAACCCAGGGCGATCGAGGTTCGTGTAGGGCAGTGGAGCGATTGGCTGCATGTCAAGTTCAAGGTGGGCATGTTTCAGGCAGCGCGCGGGATTGTACGCTTTTACCTCAGGGCGCTTGTGCCCCAGATCGAACTCTACGCGTCGCCGATTAATTTTGACCCGGATGAGCCACTTTTCCCGATTTCTACACCGGAGAATTATGCCGGTGAACTACAGACAGCGCTGGGGACGTATCACACGGCTGGAATGGCGGAAGATCATGATGGTCTCAACAATGGCCGCTTCGATGAATCGGCGTATCTGCACCAATGCACCCTTGTGATGCGCGAACGGGAGAAAATGATGCTTGCTGAACTGGCGCGTATCAAGGAGGGATTCTTTTTCTGCCTCTTTGATACGCCCGATCGCCTCCAGCATATGTTCTGGCGTTTCCGAGACCCTGGACACCCAGCCAATCGGGATGGTATGGATGCAGAATTTGCACAGACGATTGAGGAGCATTATCGGAAGCTGGATGCGATCGTGGGCAGGGTGCTGACGTATGCCGATGAGCAGACGCATCTCATTGTGCTCAGCGACCATGGCATGAACAGTTTTCGCCGCGGTCTCAACCTGAACACCTGGCTGCATGCGAACGGGTACCTGGCCTTGAAGGCGGGAATCGAACCGGGCGACGAAGAAAATAGCCGCTTCTTCCACGGTGTCGACTGGGATCGCACCCGTGCCTACGCATTGGGTCTGGGTGGAATCTACCTCAATCTTCGGGATCGTGAGAGCAACGGGATTGTGGCCACCGCCGAGGCAGAAGAGATAAAAGCTGCAATCGTACGATCTCTGACTGGTTTGGTGGACCCAGGAAATGGTCTGCAGGCTGTGCGCAGTGTCCTGACTCGAGAACAACTCTACACAGGACCCTATGTGAGCGAATCGCCGGATCTCCTTGTGAATTTTGCAGAAGGATATCGTGTTTCCTGGGCGACTCCCCTGGGGGGCGTGCCGTCCGGATTGTTTGAAGACAATCGCAAGAAATGGGCTGGAGACCATGTCATCGATCCGGAACTGGTTCCAGGTGTACTCTTGATGAATCGGCGATTCGCAGAGGGGGCGCCCCGTCTGACCGATCTGGCGCCTACGATCCTGCATTCGTTGGATGTAACGCCGATAGAGGCCATGGAAGGAAGGAATCTGCTGCTATGAAGTGTCTTTTGGCAACTCTGGAAGGCATGGCGCTGGACGATCTTCTGGGCGATGACCAGTTGCATCATCTGCGCTGGCTGAGTGAATTCGGCTACTTTGGCGTGTTGGGCGAGACAGCAGCGTTGGATTATGCCACCATCGGCCAGCGCATCGTTTCAGGGGCAATGCGTTCTGCGCGCGCCTCAGAAGTCTGGGATTGTTTTGAAGCCGATGGCACGCCATATGCTCTGATCGGTAGGTCGCTGTTTTCTGCTCCGGCGTTTGCAACAGGCGTGTGTGTGGATTGTTCGCTGATAGCAGAGCAGTCGGTACACGGGTTGACGGCGCCGACGGAGAAGGTTGCTGGCTTGGCGCCATGGGTTGTGGGCAGAGATCAACGCGTACCCGCGCTGGCAGGGTTGAAAGAGCCAGCAGATTTGATCGAGCGCAGTCATCAGCGCTTTGAGGTGGCTCGTGGATTTCTGCAGATGGAGGAGTATGAGTTCGTTGATATCACCGATTCCGGGCTCCGTTCTCTGGATGCAGCAACGAGCATCAAGGGTGAGAGCCTTGATAAGGCCGAGTATCGGCGCCATCTGGATCAGGAAGTCGGCAAGACGATCGAGTCTCTCACTGCGGCGACGACCTTGCTCATCGTGGGCGTCGCAGAGGGGTACCCCGGCTATTTCATCCTGCTGCCGGCGGATTCATTGGCTGGCGGAGAGCTGCAAGAGATCGGGCTGCAAGACTTGATGCCGACTCTGCTGGCGGTGACTGGACATCGGGTGCCTGACAGCATGGAAGGTATCGTATTCGCCGAGGCAGACGATCTGTCTGTATCTGCCGGCCAGGGACTGACTGCTGAGGACGAGGCTATTTTGCGCGAGCGACTGAGTGGGCTCGGCTACATTGAGTGACTTCTGCGAACCTGTAGAGGCAACCATTCAGAGATGAGTGATGCATAGATGTCAATCAGATCTGCCCGGCGTTCTTCGCATTCGGTAGGAAAAATCCTGTTACTTGCGGCTTGGTTTGGTCTTGTAGCCGGTATCGTGGAAGGCGTGTTGGTGTGGGGATTGCAGCGTTGGCATCTCCTAGCCGGCCCGCTTGTTTGGATGGGGAGTACCGGCGATGTTGTTTGGATAGCGCCCCTTCTGAATCTGATCCTATTTGTCGGAATTGGAACACTCCTGGCTGTAGTATCGCTGGTCATTCCGGCAATACCGATGTTTCTCGTGGCGGCCTCGTTATTCATTTTTCTGACCTTATTAGACTGGATTGCAGTCCCTGCCATTGGCCGTCTGTCGGTCTTTGTCATCCCGCTGCTGGCCATGGGGGGAGCCGTAGAGCCTGCGCGGTGGTTCATATGCCGCCAAGCAGCGGCAACTGAGTTCCTGGAGAAGAGTTTTTTCTGGGTCTGGGGAGTGGTGCTTGCCTTGATGGTTCTGCAGTTGGGCAACAGATGGATCGTTGAAAATAGGGCCGTCGCTGCACTGCCTCCGTCTGCTTCGGGCGCACCCAATATCCTTGTCATTATGATTGACACGCTGCGCGCCGACCATCTGTCCACCTATGGCTACGAACGAGCGACAAGCCCAACGCTGGATGCGCTCGCCAAGGAAGGTGTGCTATTTGAAGATGCATACGCTGCATCGTCGTGGACATTGCCGTCCCACGCGTCGATCTTTACAGGCCAGTATCCAAGTGTGCATGGCGCGGATGATGATCGTCCGCTGGATGAACGACTCCCAACGATCGGTGAGGAGATGCAGGAGCTTGGCTATCGCACGGGCGTATTCTCGGCCAACTACTATATCTTCAGTCGTTTGAACGGTTTTGCCCGTGGATTTCACCATTTCACCGACCATTACCAGTCAATCGGCAATGTTGTCACCAATACACTGTACGGAAGGGCTATTGAGTACTATGTTTTTCACCGTTTGTTGGGTCTGGAGCACAAGTTGGGTCGCGTCACGGCGCCACTGCTCACTGAACACTTCTTGACCTGGATCGATCAGAACCAGAAGAAACCGTACTTCGCAGTGCTAAATTATTACGATGTCCATGCGCCGTATATTCCCCCTCAACCGTATCGGAGTATGTTCTCGGAGCAATCTGAGCCGGGCGGAAAAATCAATACGGATTGGGGAATGGACAACATTTACTTGAACCTGTCTCCAGCAGAAGTTCAGGGTGAGATCGATGCCTATGATGGGGCTATTGCCTACGTAGATGACTCGATATCCCAGTTACTGGCTAATCTCCAGGAACGAGGTGATTTGGACAATACGATCGTTGTGATCACGTCAGATCACGGGGAGTCGTTTGGAGAACACGGGCTATTTGAACACCATAATTCATTGTATCCAGAGGTTATCCATGTCCCACTGATCCTGTGGTGGCCCAGGCACATTCCTGGTGGTGTACGTGTGCCCACCCCTGTGAGCAATAAAGACCTGGGCGCAACGCTTCTGTACTTACTCGGAGATGAAACCAAAGGCGTTTTTCCAGGAGCACCGCTGGTAAGAACCTGGAGCGCAGCCGAGAGCCCGCTACATTGGCCATACCCGATCGCCGAAGTGGAGCAGGCCTCTTGGGTGCCGGCTCAACATCTCCCCTATCACGGTGATATGAAATCGGTGATCAGCCCAGAATGGCAATATATCACGCATGAGACGTTTGGCGAAGAACTCTATGATCGCCTGACGGATCCGCACGAAACGATCGATCTGGCGCAGACCCAGCCTGCATCGCCCATGATCGACCTATTGAGAAGGATGCTGAGAGATTTGGCGCCATAGCAGGATTCATTGCGCTCCCCGAGAACTTTGGCGGGCGACTGTCGCTGCGCATGGACGTATTGTGCTCGCCCCGGGGATGGAGAGGATCAGGCCATGCGCAGTACTCGTACGGAGGAAGCTGGTGAAAGCGACGCATCCAAAACTCAGAGATCTGACCAGGCGCTCTTTGTTGAAGCGTGGCGCCGGGCTACTTGCCGGGTTTGCGCTGCTGCAGGGTGTCAGATTTGTTGTCCCGAGCGAGACTTTTGCAGCTTTGCTGCGCAAGCGAATCTATATTGCTCCGGACGATCACACCGATTATTTTTGGGCGGCAGGAGAAGATCGATACCGGGAAGCGTTTTTGTCAACCCTGGACTATTATCTCGATCAAGCTGATGCCACGATCGCCTCTGGGAACGCGCCAGCGCATCAAGGTCGCTGGAACTGTGACGGCAGTTTCTGGATGTGGGAATATGAGCGAAACCGCACAGCGGCACAGTTCCAACGCTTGATCGACCGTATCAAAAGTGGCCACATCAGTGTGCCGCTGAATGCCCTCTGTGTTTGCCTCGGGGGCGCTCCGCTGGAAGCGATCCTGCGCGGGATGTATTACCCCGGCAAGATCGAGCGTCACTACGGTCTGCGCTTTCGGCTTGCATACACCATCGAAAATGTGACCCAACCGTATGGCCTGAACTCACTGTGGTGGGGAGCAGGTGCGCGCTACAGCTGGAAAGGAATCTGCAACTGCGACACCGAGGTGACCGCGGCCGATCATCGCGAACACGAGATCTACTGGGCCGAAGGGCCTGATGGGAACCGAGTTCTGATGAAGTGGAATTCCTTGCGGTCACCCGGCGACAATACGAGCATCGGCGGCTATGCGGAGGCACGGCGCCCTGACGATGTCGTGGAATACATGGATACGGACCCCACGTTTCGAGCCAGATATCCCTACAATGTGATTGGCGCTTTCGGCCAAGGATGGGATGATGTCGAGACCAAAACCAGCGAACTCGTCACAACGGCAAAGGAGAAGACGAATGCAGATCGTCTAGTCATCGTGTCCAACGAAGAAGATTTCTTTGAAGACTTTGAAGCGACATACGGCGATCAGATCCCTGTGGTTGCGTGTTCATTCGGTAATGAATGGGACCTCTATTGTGCTGCATTGGCTGAGCAGTCGGCACGGATCAAGCGTTCTGTAGAGAGGCTGCGCAGCGCAGAGGCCATGTCTGCGTTGGTGGCGCCACACCAACCAGCCTTTTGGAACGGGCGCAGTGCCGATCGCGACCGGACGTGGATGAATCTTGGCCTGTTCTGGGAACACAATTTTGGCATGGTTGGCCCGCCCAGTGGCCTGGTCGACGAACGTGTGGCATGGCAGAAACGACTGGCACACGAAATTGAGTCATACGTCGATACACTCCATGCAGATGCGAAGGGAGTGCTCGGCAGCCTCATTCAGAAAAGCGACGAAAACGAACGTTTCTATGCGTTTAATCCCTTGAGTTGGGTGCGCACGGATTTCGTCGATTTTGAATACGCTGGAACGCTCCCTGTGCATGTGGTCGATCTGGGTACCGGTGAGGAAGCTCCGTCCCAGATCATTCATGTCGAAGGCGTGCAAATTCTGCGTGTGTTGGCCACGAATGTCCCCTCGCTGGGATACAAAGTCTTGGAACTACGGGCTGGCCCTGGCGCCGGATGGTCGGGTGCTCCGACCGCAGACGCCGGCACTGGTCTCATCGAAAACGAATTCTTTCGCGTAATCGTTGCGCCGAGAGGCGCCATCACAAGCTTCGTTGCCAAAGACCAATCGAATCGCGAGTTCGCCAGGTCGATTGGCGGCTATGCCATCAATGACCTGGGTCCCAGCGCAGGGGGGCTTGCCGTCGAGAATTCAGGCCCCGTATCGGTGACACTCGTGGCAACGGCGGATTCACCCATTCGCCATACGACTCGCATTACACTCTTTCGCCAGTTGCGCCGTGTTGAAATCCGCAATGAAATCACGCAAAACTTCGAAGACACCCAGCAATGGCGTTTTGGCTTCAACCTGGATGCCCCAGATGTCTGGCATGAAGAAGTCGGTGCTGTTATCCGCGCAAAGAAAGTGAGCCAGGGAGGGCATTACACTGATCGAAGTCAGAACGCACGATTGGACTGGCTGACGATCAATCACTTTGCCGATATGAGCGGGAGTGACAATGTTGGGATGACGCTTGCCAATGCTGATTGTTACTTCATGCGCCTTGGCAGCAGCACAGTCCTCGACTTGGACGTGTCAACGCCGCAGATCACGCTGTTGGCAGGCGGCCGCGTGGTCAAGTTCACGAACGGTCTTCCGCTCCAAGGTGGCGACGATCGTTTTGTACAGCGTTTTGCGATGCGCTCCCATGGTGGGTATAGCGCTTCCTCAGCAATGCGCTTTGCCTTGGAACATCAGAATCCGCTGATAGCCGGTAGGGTCAGTGGTGGCAATGTCTATCCCGAAGACCAGTTCTCGTTCGTGTCGTTGTCGAATCCGGACGTTCTGTTGTGGGCGCTCAAACCAGCTGATGATGGTGCAGAATTGGGTTTGATTGCGCGCGTCTGGAACCTTGCTGCGGGGATTGCGGCAGCCGATCTGACATTCTCCAAGCCTGTCATAGCAGCACTGCGATGCACGCATATAGAGACAGGCGAGGAGACTGCTTCGGTGAAAGAAGGGGCATTGACTTTCAGCGCAACGGAGAATCAGATCGCCAGTTTCCTGGTCCGTACGGACAGTGCGCCGTCTTTATCGACTCCAACGCCTGATGCCACGCCTCCTTGTGAGCCCGGCACTGCTGGCTGTGAACGCACTTTCCTGCCGACGATTACCAAATCCGGTTGTCAAACCCGGTTGAATTCCTGATGGGACATTGTCGTGGCGTGAGGTTGCAACCATGGTGCAGGACACGGGCATAGAATCCAGGCAGGATCAAGGCGAATGGTTGACCTCTTCGCAAATTCGGCTCTTCCTATTGCTGATTATTGTCGTCAGTGTCGGGCTGCGTTTGTTTTCTGCATTTTTTCAAGGCAATCACGGTGAGACACTACCGGGCGTCTTTGACCAGATCTCTTATGATGCACTGGCACGTCGCGTCGCAGCGGGCTATGGTTTCAGTTTTGCAGAAGGGCACTGGCCTGCTACACAGCCGGGTACCCCTACGGCTCATTGGAGCTACCTGTACACACTGTATCTGGCAGGCCTCTATGCGGTAGGGGAGGGGCAGCC
>CAIRNL010000065.1 GCA_903879975.1 uncultured Chloroflexota bacterium
CGAGACGCTGGCGGATGTCGTCATCACGGTGCTGGAGCACGTGCTTGGCGCTGGGGTGCGCCCTGAGGCGGCCAGCATGTGGGAAGATATGGCCTACAGCGGCGGCCCGCTCATGTCGCCCAAGCTGTTTCAACAGATCCTGGTGCCACATTATCAGCGCATCACGGCTACGCTGAACCGGCACGGGGTGGATATTGTCTTCCTTGACTGCGACGGCCACATCGACCTATTGGCGCCGCTGTGGCTGGAGGCGGGTGTCAACACGATGTTTCCGATTGAGGTTGGCAAGTGGAAGGCCGATCCGGTGGAATTCAGGCGACGCTACGGCAAAGAAATGCGGCTGATGGGCGGATTCGACAAGCACATCCTGATGCAGTCCAAGGCCGATATTGCCCGCGAGATCGAGCGCCTAGCGCCGCTGGTGGAAGAAGGCGGCTACATCCCGATGCCTGATCACCGCGTCCCGCCGGATGTGACGCTCGACAACTACCTTTTCTACCTGAACGAGGCCAAGCGGGTCTGGGGCAGGGGGTTGGATACCCTCAAGCCGACGGGCCAGCCGGTGTAGCCGGCCTGAGCGACCCGCCCTTGGCTGATTTTCATGGCTCTATGGCACGCTGTGTTGGAATGGTGGGTGGGTCCGGACTTCGACGCGCGGCGCATCCTGGAGGGCTGGGGATGGGGCCGTGTAGCCGGCCAACGTCGATTGGGGTAGGGTGAGGGTAAACCATGCAACCGCGCGAACGTTTTATTGCTGCGCTCGAACGGCGGCCGCTCACCGGCCTGGTACCACACTTCGAGCTAGTGTTTTTTTTGACGATGGAGGCGCTGGGCAAGGTGCATCCGTCGCACCGTTCCTACAGCCAGTGGGGGCAGATGGAGGAGCAGGAGCGCGAGCTGCACCGCCATGACATGGCCGACATCTACATTGCCACGGCCGAACGTTACGAGCACAGCGCCATCTTCATCCATCCCAACCCGGATAGCGTCGACGAGACGATCCGGATGATCGACATCCTCCGCGAGAAGACGGGGGACCGCTACTTCATCCTGCGCCATGGCGATGCCACCTTCAGCATACCGGATGGCACGCAGATGTTCAGCTTTGCCGAGCGCCTGGCCGACGACCCGGACGGGCTCAAGCGCGAGGCACAGCAGAGGGTCGATGCGGCCATTCGCCACGCGGAGCGCTATGCCAGGCACGCTGGGCTGGATGGCTTCGCCCTCTGTGCTGACTACTGTTTCAACACCGGGCCTTTTCTGAGCCCACGCCATTTTGCCGAATTCATCACGCCCTATCTGGCGCAGATCACGAAGGCCTATCGCGACCTGGGCTTCTACGTGATCAAGCATACCGATGGCAACATCATGCCGATCATCGACCAGCTTGTGTCGACCGGACCGCACGCGCTGCACTCGCTCGACCCGCAGGCCAACGTGGACATTGCCGAGGTCAAGCGGCGCTACGGCGATCAGCTTTGTCTGATCGGCAATGTCAACTGCGCCATGCTCGACACCGGCACGTCGGAAGAGATCGCCGAATCGGTGCGCTATGCGTTGCGCAGCGCTATGCCGGGCGGCGGCTACATCTTCTCCACCAGCAACTGCATCTACACCGGGATGCCGCTGGCATCGTACGAGATCATGCTCGACATCTGGCGGCGGGAAGGAGTCTATGCCTGATTTGACAGGCAGAAAAGGTTTTTTTCAGCAGGCTCTCTGCAGCCACTCCACGACCGTACCCACTGGTACCTCCGTCTGTTCGCCGGTGACCAGCTCCTTGACGGCTACGACGCCCGCTTCCAACTCGCGCGGACTGAGCAACACTGCGTAGCGAATGCCGCGTTCCTCGGCATACTTGAACTGTTTGCCGTAGCGGTCGTTGTCGGGGTAGACGTCGACGCGCAGGCCGGCGGCGCGCAGACGGTGCGCCAGGGCCAGGCTGGCTGCTACGGTACTGTTGTCGAACAGGGTGACAAGCACCTGCGGCTGGGTCATGAGCCGCACCGGGAACATGCCTCGTTCTTGCATGATCAGGATGATGCGTTCGAGGCCCAGGCTGAAACCGCACGCCGGGATCGTCTGCCCGCTGAACATGCCGATGAGATCGTCGTAGCGTCCGCCGCCGCCGCCGGACCCGCTGAGGCCGGGAAACTCGATCTCGAAGATTGGGCCGGTATAGTAGCTGAGGCCGCGCGCCAGGTACGGGTCGACGCGCAGGTGCTCAGCCGCCGGGCCGCCGGCGCTCAACATCAGAA
>CAIRNL010000066.1 GCA_903879975.1 uncultured Chloroflexota bacterium
ACTCTCTACATCCGTAACGCGCCCCCTGCTCAGGGCCAGCAAGGCCATGGCGGGGGGTACTTCCTGCTTGAGGGCGCTCAGCACGTCCCTGGCACGCTGCACAAGTTTGTTGGTCGAGCCTCTACACGCTGACTTTTCTGGGCTTCCTGCCTTTTGGCAACCTGGTGCTCGGCGCGCTGGCTGCCGTGCTGACCTTTGCTTCGGCCGTGGTCGTCTTCTGGCGCATCCCGCACCTGCGGCACCTGCCGTGACACCATCTCCTCGCGTTGTCGGTCATTTTCAAATAGGCTGTTGTGTGCGGCGCAGGTCAGTACCAAGTCCCGCCATCAGCTGTCCCCACCATCGTGTAGGCAAAGACGCCGACGCGCAGCAGGGTACCCCGCTCGAATGGCTGACGTTGTGCAGTCGATGGCTCTTCTTTGGCCAGCGCCCAGCCAATGGCGTCGCGTAGCGCCGGATCGGCGCGCCACACCTTGCCGAAGCCGCGCATGGGCTGCTGCCGGTCTGGCGGCGCTGCAAAGGCCGGGTCGCTTTCCGGGTCGCCCTCGTGGAAAGTGTCTTCGTAGCTGCGCCACGTCCCGTCGTGGAGAAAGGCGTAGATGCGCCCATTCTCCTGCACCCAGACCATGACGCCGTTTTCAAAGCGTTGGATGGCCGCTCCACTCTGCACCGGCTGAGCCTGCGTCGCCCAGCCTAGATCCTGCTGGATGCGCGGGCTGTTCTCCCAGAAGTCGGCAAAACTGCCTTCGGGCCGGAAGAGTCCTGCCGGCGCATCGCCGCTCAACGGTTCGGGTGCAGCAGCGGTCGGTGTAGGCAGGCCGGCTGCCGCCGCAGACACCGCATTGTCTGCGGCGGCGACTGTGCTGCTTCCTTCCAACCAAGCCATCGCCGTTGGGTCGATGACGAGCACTTCGCCTGTCCCCGTGCCGAGCAGCAGCCGATAGCCGCCTGAAGCGAGTTGCGGTGTGATGGCTGCCGAGCGAATCTTGTTGTCGGAGTCGTCTGGATCGATGAAGCGCTCATCGTCCCACTGTGCCCAGGTCACACCGCCGTCGGTTGTGCGCCAGATGGACGAGCCACTGACCGCATACACGGTGGCGCTGGCTGGGTAGTCCGGCGCAGGCAGGAGTTCCAACAGCAGATCAGGGCTGGCCAGTCGGACGGTCGCCGTCTGCCACGTGCTGTCGTCAACCGTGTAGAAGACGCTATCCCGAGAGTCGCCGATGCGCACGGCAGGCGCCGGCGTAGAACTTCCATTGGGCAGGAGTTCGCTGGCCAGTGGCAGCGGCACGGTGCCGTCGGGTGTGCTGTAGTTGCCCGTGACGACCAGCGTCCACGTCAGTCCGCCGTCGGTGGAACGATGATAGGAACTCCCGCTTACCTGCTGTGCCACATCGTAAAAGTAGGACTGCACGATCAGTGTCTGGCTCTGCGCAAAATCGGCGTCAAAAAAGAACGCCTCACCGCGCAGGTGCGTGAGGTTGTTCCAGAGCGGTTGCCACGTGTCGCCGCCATTGACCGATCGCCACACGCCCTGCCCCCCGTACTCACTGCGATACCCCGTGGCGTAGAGGGTACGATCGGCGCCGTAGTTCGGTGAAAAGGCCACGGTCAGCGTTTGGTACTCGTCGTCGGGCAGCCCTCCGCGCAGCCGTACCCACGATATGCCGGCATCGGTCGACCGGTAGATCGCGCCGCCCTCGCTTTCGGCCAGGAGGGTGCGGTCTACGGCAAAGGCAGGCGATGCGTGCACGCCGGTGATCCACCTGTCGGGCAGGGGCTGGTCGGCTGCTGGATCGACCTCCGGCGTCAGGCCACCGCGCTCGGCGATCACGTAGAGGCTTCCTTCACGCTTGCCGAAGAGCAGCCCGTGCTCGGCATCGTAGTCGAAGAGACAGGCAGCCGGCCAGTGGCCGATCGGCGACAGCGCGGCCAGGTCAATGACGCGACCGTCGAAGAGATAGCCCTGGCCGGTGTTGGCGTTGGTGAACTCGGTGCTCAGCCCGTCCCGCCACGTAACGAGCTGGCCGGCGAGATCGTCGACATGCAGGTTCGTGTAGACGACGTAGCGGTCGTAGATGCGGTTGCGGTAGTAGCGCCCCCCGATGGGACCGGTGGCTGAAACTGCGCTGCCGCAGTCGGCCTGCAATTCTGGCGCCACGGTTGGATCGACCGGCTGCATCGTCGCTGCGTCGTACCAGCGCGGCGGGAGCACCACGCCGCATCCCTTGCCTGCGCAGTGCGCGGCGATGTCGATCGCAAGCATTCCCTGGCTGGGCACGTACCACGCACCGTCCGCCCAGCGGCAACCGTTACACCAGAGAAAACCGATTTGATCCAGATCGGTCAGTTCAGGGTAGAGATCGCCGGTGATCTGGCCTGTCTCAGGATCGGCTGTGTAGACGGTATAGGCGACGATCAGCAGTTCGTTGCGTTGCGGGTTGTAGACCGGCGCGCCCGGCTGGTCGATGACGCGTAGCTCGGTCAGGGTGGCGCCGTCGACGATGCGCACACCCTGCGTTTCGTCCGTCGTACTGTACGTGTAGGGTTCGCCGACAAAGAGACGGTTGCGCTCGGCATCGACGGCAATTGCGCCGCCGCGCAGCACGCCTACCTCCGCCAATGTCACCGTGTCGAGGACG
>CAIRNL010000067.1 GCA_903879975.1 uncultured Chloroflexota bacterium
GCCGCTTTGCACCCAGGCGAACAGATCGCCAGAGCGGCGCAGAAGTTCTTCACGCGTCGCAATATAGGCGCCCAGACTTGGCCGCGTCAGGAACAGCGATCCCTTTTGATTGAGAATTTGCGGGTCAATCGGATCGACTGGACCGCTCGCCTGCCCCCAGAGCACCATGTAGCCACGCACTTTCAGACAATCCAGCCCGGCAGCAAAGGTGCTCTTGCCCACCGAGTCGTAGACGACATCCACCCCTGCGCCATTGGTCAGGCGCTTGACCTCAGGGCCAAAGTCGGTCTGCGTATAGATGATGACGGCATCAGCGCCTGCGCTGCGTGCCAGCTCCGTTTTCTCAGCGGTGCCGGCCGTGGCGATGATGCGCGCGCCCGTGTGTTTGGCGATCTGCACCAGGAGCCGGCCCGTGCCACCCGCCGCAGCGTGAATGAGTGCCACGTGCCCGGCGGCCAGAGGGAAAGTACTGAAGACGAGATAGTGCGCCGTCATCCCTTGTACCATCAGCGCAGTTGCCTGCTCCAGGCTGACCCCGGCCGGCACTGGCACCAGCCGCTCTGCCGGCACCACGGCAAAGTCGGCATAGGCACCCGGCACCATGCAGTAGGCCACACGGTCGCCCGGCTTGACCACAGTGACATCGGGAGCGACCGCCACGACCGTGCCGCTGGCTTCCAGCCCTGGCGTAAAGGGTAGTGGCATCTTGTATTGCCCCAGGCGCTGGTAGATATCGATGAAGTTGAGGCCGGCAAAGGCAACCTTGACCAGCGCCTGACCCGGGCCGGGCACGGGCTGATCGATCTCCTCGAGGCGCAGTACATCGTGGCTGCCGGTGGCCTGCACGCGAATGGCTTTCATAGGAGTTCCTTTCACTGCGATAGCTGGGGCAACCAGCGTTTGTCGAGCTTGCAGATCATCGTATAGGCTGGATCGAAGACGTTGCCGACCTCGTAGTCGACCACTTGGCCAAGCAGAGTCTGGGCATGGGTCGGGTGTAGCCCGTACTCATCCTGTAGCCAGCGCGCCATCTCCGTGGTCGCGTGTTGGAGTGCCTGGTCGAGCGGGCGGGCATTGCCGGCGGTGAGAATGTGCGTCGCCGTTTCACTGCGCGGCCAGCGGATGTGGCGGCCTTTCTGCACATCGACGCGGAAGCGCACATCACATGAAATCTCGATACCCGTGCCGACGATCTCTCCGGCGCCCTGCACCGCATGGCCGTCGCCCAGATAGAACAACGCGCCGGGGACAAAAACAGGGAAGTAGACTGTGACGCCGGGCGCAAAGCCGCGGTAATCCATATTGCCGCCGTGCGTGCCTGAAGTAGCCGTTGAGATGGCCTGACCCACATCGGCTGCAACACCGAAACAGCCGAGCATGGGCGCCAGCGGCACAACCAGCCCACCGGCTACTGCCGGTTCGACCAGCGTGGCCGTACCCGCTGCAGCGTCGACATGCCACGCAGCGAGGTGGCGCCGGCCGTCGTTCGGCCAGGGCAGGTGCGGCACAAAGTCGGGATCGACCACATTGGGTGCCAGCAGCAGCCCGCTCCAGCCATAGCTGCGGTTGGGCACCAGTTCGTCGATATGGACGACGAGTGTGTCGCCCGGCTCGGCGCCTGTGATAAAGAAGGGGCCGGTCATCGGGTTGCCGGACGCAGCTACCTGGGCGCGGTTGGCGTCGTAGCCGTGCGCGTCGACAGTAGTGGTCTGCACGCTGTCGCCAGGCGCAATCGTGAGCACCGGCTCAGCCGTGCCCAGGGTATTGTAATAGACGGTCGGTTGAAAGGAGTGGAGAGTCATGGCGATTCTGAGATGGCCGGCGCCCCTGACAGGCGCGGCTGGCGAATGGATTCGATGGCTACATACCAACGCCGTTGTTATTCATTCAAACGGCTCAAGAACACATTTATTTGGTGGTGCTGCTGACTTTCAGCACTATCCTTGCCTTTCAGGCAAACAGCGCATTGGCATTCGTGGATTTGAGTAGGCATTTGGCTCATCCTTGACACAACGGTTTTGAACTATGCCATTGTACAGCAAGATAGGCCGATGCATATCAAATCTGCGGTGTTATACTTTTACAAGTCCTAAGACCCGCTTGCAGCAGTTCCAGCGCCTTGCCGACCCGGTCTCGGTTGCTGAGTGCCATTGCTCTATTCCTTTGGTGAGACGTGCTGTGGGCAAAGAAAACGCAAACGCACCCCATTGCGGGTGAGGCTGTCAAAATGATTGGCCCAATCCGAATCAACCGCATTCAGGATTTCAGGCGCGCTGCCGCTGGCCAGGGCTACGGCGACAAATTTGCGGTCCGAAGGGTCGAAGTTCGCCAGGTCAGTGTCATTGGGAAACTCGACGAAAGTGGATGGATCATCGGCTCGCGGCGTGATTGAGAGCCGCTGGCAATGGCGCGGGTCTGCCTGTACTGTCCATACCCATTTCATAAAGAAATCGCCTGCACCCGGCTGACCGGAGAGGCTGAGGTTGCGCCGGTATTCATCGAGAATCCGCATTGCATCGTCCAGCACAAAGATGCCCCGCTCGCGAATTTCTCGCAAAATGCCAATGCAGGAAAGTATACAGTCCGGGTCGGCCTGGGCGCTTCGGGCGTTGGCAACCACAGGCACATTTGTGTCCACAACGAAAGCGCTCATGCAGGCTGGGCCTTCTGTCGTTGCATGGCCGCATCGAGCATCGCCGCCATTTCCCCGAACTCGTCGCCAAAGAAGTTCTCCGGCCAGTTGGTGATGTTGCCGAAGAGGTCGAGATTGAGTCGCTCCACCAGAGATCGTCCCTCCTGCATCGAAACAAAATAGAGGGCCGTCTCCTCTTCCTTGATTTTTTCCTCTGCAATGCGCCGTTGCAAGCGACGCAGAAGATGTTCACTATGGCTTTCCACAACGATCTGGACCCTGCGGGTTTTAATAGCATCAATGAACACATCGGCCAGACCTGCTTGTACCGCGGGATGCAGATGGATTTCCGGCTGTTCCAGTATGAGCGTCGATCCCTCCTGCGCATAGTAGCAGAGGGCCAGAATCGGCAGAATTTGAGAGACGCCAAAGCCAACATCGGTCAGCGCTACCTCGGCGGACGTGGCGCTCTGCTTCACCCGCACTTCATATTCTTTGCGGTTTTCCGCAATTGGGCGAACGGTGAAGCTGTGGATCAGACCCAACTCCCGTAGCCACTGCGCGACCCGTTCCGTGACACTGATTTTTCGCCGTTTGGGGCCGGGGCTAATTTTCAGCCCCTGGCGATCGGCGGCCAGCAGCGCGGGAATTGCCAGCTCGCCCCGCCGTCCCACGTCCTGGGGCTGTTCGCCCGCCCACACATAAATGCGATGGGGATATTCCCGCAGGGGGCCGAGATAGTAGACACCGTGCAGAAACTCTTCCAGTGCCAGGGAAAGCTCGCCCAGGAAGCCGGTATTTTGATAATAGGCATTGGCCTGGTCGGGAAAGCCGTAAAATTTCACCGGTGCAGGCAATTCCCAGGGCCGCCCTCGGTTGCGTTTCAGTTCGTAGCCTTCTCCAATCAGTTCGTATTTGCTGCGCTGTTTGCTCCCGTTGTCACTGGCCTGTACCCGGTGCATGCCAAAACGGTAATGTTGCTCTTTGCTCTGGAATTGACTGGCGAATTGTTCGACATCCAGGCCATCCGGATCGGTTGCAAGCACAACCTGAAAATTCAGGTTGTGGATGGTGAACAGCATGCCGCTACCTTCCGGGTTGCCGATACGTAGGGGTTTGCCCATCCCCCAGCTCAGATCAAAGGTCATTGCGCCCGGCATTGTATGTTCATAGACGACATCGTAGACCGTGCCCAAATCCACATAGGATCGTTCGTCCCCCAAATGTAGCACACGGGAGCGATCCGTAGATTCCGCGGTCTGTTTCATCAGCAGCAGGGACTGGAGCAAGCTGGTCTTGCCGGAACTGTTGGTCCCAAAGAAGGCAGTGATGGGCGCAAAGCGAATCGGCCCCGTATCTGCCCAGGACTTGAAGTTTTGTAGTCGCATTTCGCGGAGCATCTTGAACCTCGCACAATCTGTAAAGCGCTGTTAGGTTTTGATTCTATCACAAAAGCCGACAGCGCGTACCGCCTACACCAACCGCCCCCAGGGCTTCTCAAAAGTCCGTCTGTTGCGCTTTGACTGCGCGAATAGGAGCAAGCCGCGACGATTGCAGCACTGGACGTACA
>CAIRNL010000068.1 GCA_903879975.1 uncultured Chloroflexota bacterium
GACGAGCTGACGAGTGAAGGTCCCTTCACGGTCTTTGCACCGACCGACGAGGCCTTTGCCGCACTGCCTGAAGGGACCGTCGAATCGCTGCTCGCCGATCCTGAAGGTGCACTGCGTGACATTCTGCTCTACCACGTTGTTGCAGGTAAGGTCATGTCCAGCGACCTGAGCGATGGGATGACCGCGGCAACACTGCAAGGTGCACCGGTTACCTTCGTTGTGGCTGACGGCGCAGTCAAGGTGGATGCAGCCAACGTTATTGCTGCGGATGTGGAGGCCAGCAACGGTGTGATTCATGTCATTGACGTAGTGATTCTGCCACCACAGTAATCACTCCCGTGTCAATCACCGTCCCTGCCGCCCACCCATAGTGAACGGTATTGTGGCGGCAGCGCCGATGGTGTTCAAATAGAAAGAGGAGGGGCGAACCACACCGGTTTGCCCCTCCCATTTTTTCGAGATTCCAGAGGGAATCTCGTAGTACCCTGCGAGCATTGGGGTGCCGAAATGAATGCGCTGGCAACGGCTCTTGAAAGCAAATGGGTGGTGGTAAAATAGAATTCTCTGATATTTTTGCCATCACTCATCGGGGGAATCCTCATGCTTGAACCAACCGGACTACTGTGCGAATACCAGGTCGATCCGCTCGGCATCGATCTCACGCGTCCGCGCCTGAGTTGGCGCAGCAGTTCCTCACGGCGTGGCGCGCGCCAGAGTGCCTGGCAGGTTGTCGTTGCCGACGATGCCGCTGGCCTGGCATCGGGCCGCTATCTTTGGGACAGCGGGCGTGTCGAAGAGAGCACATCGCTCCACCATGTGTACGGAGGGCCGCCGCTGCGCTCGCGCCAGCGCTGCTGGTGGCAGGTGCGTCTCTGGGATGAATCCGGCATGGCTTCGCCGTGGAGCGAGCCGGCCTGGTGGGAGATGGGACTGCTCGATGCGTCCGACTGGCGGGCGGACTGGATTACCCCCGATTGGTATGAAGACACGCGCACAGCCGAGCCATGCCCCATGCTGCGACGCATTGTCGACCTGGACGGAGAGGTTGCATCGGCACGGCTTTATGCGACCAGTCTGGGCCTCTACGCCGCCCGCATCAACGGACAGGCAGTCAGTGACTGGGCATTCACTCCGGGATGGACCACCTACCATCACCGTCTCCAGTACCAGGCTTATGACGTTACCAGTTTGCTGCACTCTGGACCAAATGCACTGGCCGTGACACTGGGCGATGGCTGGTATCGCGGCTATCTCGGCTTTCAGGGCAAGCGCAACTTCTATGGGCAGCATCTCGCTTTGCTGCTGCAGCTGAACGTTACTTACACGGATGGCCGCGAGGTGGTTTGGGGCAGTGATGGCGCCTGGCGTGCTGCGACCGGCCCGCTGCGTGCATCGGACATTTACAACGGTGAACACTACGATGCTCGGCTGGAGCGCCCTGGTTGGGACACTGTCCCCTATGACGACGGCGATTGGAGCGGCGTGCGTGTCGTGCAGGCGCCGGCCGCACGCCTGGTCGCCCAGAATGGTCCGCCAGTGCGCCCCATAGAGACGATGGCCGCGCGCTCCGTCACCCGCTCCCCATCGGGCGAGATCATCGTTGATTTCGGCCAGAATCTGGTGGGCCGGGTGCGCCTGTGGGTGCACGGTGAGCCTGCTGTCACAGTGACGCTGCGGCATGCAGAAGTCTTGGATGCCGACGGCAATCTCTACATCGACAACCTGCGCAGCGCTGCCCAGGCGGACCGCTATATCACGGCGGGGAAGAAGGAGTGCTATGAGCCGCTTTTTACCTTCCATGGCTTCCGCTACGTAGGGATTACCGGCTATCCTGGCGATTTGCCGCTCGCATCGATCGAGGCTATCGTGCTGCATTCTGACATGCCGGCCACAGGTGAGTTTACCTGCTCGCACCCTCTGCTCACCCAGCTGCAGCAGAATATCGTTTGGGGGCAGAAAGGTAACTTTCTGGACGTTCCGACCGACTGCCCGCAGCGCGACGAGCGGCTGGGATGGACTGGCGACGCCCAGGTCTTCGCTCGTACCGCAGCATTCAATTTCCTGATTGCCCCCTTCATGGCCAAGTGGCTGCAGGACCTTGCCTTGGACCAGACGGCGGAAGGAGCGGTGCCGCATGTCGTGCCGGATGTGCTCAGCGGCCTGGAGTTCAACGGGCAGGCGTGGTTTGCGGCCGGCGCTACTGGCTGGGGCGATGCTGCGCTCATCGTGCCGTGGACACTTTACACGATGTACGGCGACGAGCGAATCCTGCAGCAACAGTATGCGAGTATGAAGGCCTGGGTCGAGTACATGCACGGGCATGGCAGCAACGAGTTCCTCTTTGGCGAGGGCTTTCACTTCGGCGACTGGCTGGCGCTCGACATTCCCATCGACGGGGCGGTCTTTGGTGCGACCGACCTGCAACTCATCGGCACGGCATTCTTTGCTCACTCGACTGACCTGCTCACCAGAGTGGCTACCGTGCTGGGTCAGCGGGAGGATGCGGCGCGCTATCAAGACCTGCACGGTTGCATTGTCGCCGCGTTCCAGCGCGAGTTTCTGACGCCGGCGGGGCGCCTGGCCAGCAACACACAGACCGCCTACGTGCTCGCCCTCATGGCCGACCTGCTGCCTGAAGAACAGCGTGGGGAGGCGCTGCGCCGCCTCGTCCAGGAGATTCGGCAGCGCGACAACCACCTGGCTACTGGCTTTCTCGGCACGCCGTACCTCTGCCCAGTCCTGGAGCGGCACGGCGCGCTGGACGTTGCCTACGACCTGTTGTTGCAAGAAAGTTACCCATCATGGCTCTATCCGGTCACGCAGGGCGCCACGACGATCTGGGAGCGTTGGGATGGGCAGAAGCCCGACGGATCGTTCCAGACACCGTCAATGAACTCGTTCAATCACTACGCATATGGCGCCATTGGGGAGTGGATGGTGCGCGTCGTCGGTGGCATTGATGTGGACGTAGACAACCCCGGCTTCCGCCGCGCACGGATCGCGCCGCGCCCTGGGGGGGGCATCACCTGGGCCAAGACTGCGCTGGAGACGATGGTGGGCCGCTACGCTGTGGATTGGCGCCTGCGCGGCGATGCGATGGAAGTGAGCGTGTCCGTGCCGCCAAACGGCGCTGCCCTGGTGCGTCTGCCTGGAGCTGCGTTGGCTGGCGTAGCGGAGGGCGGGGCGCCGCTCGCTGCGGCGCAAGGCTGCGCGAATGCCCACCAGGATGGCGACGGCGTTCTGCTGGAGATCGGGGCTGGCAACTACCTCTTCACTTTCGATACGAATTGATATCATAGATCAAGTTGCATCCAAGGAGTAGGGACATTCTCATCGAGATAGAAGCGGATTTGCGCTGCCAATACGCTGTTCTTTCAATGTCTCAGCGCAGCGAATTGGGGTGCGCACCTGTTCGTCAATCTCCGGCTTATGTGCATAGGAGTAGGCCAACGCCGCATAGATCGGGGGCAAACTGAGACCATACCACTCGGTGCTGCCATCGGCACCCGGGGAATGATACAGCTGCACCATCGCCACATCAGCCACAGTGCCGGTTGTGCCGACAAGATAAGGACGCCCGCTGCAGATGGTCGGGTCAATGCCAATCGCTTCGATTGCCTGGATCGTTGTCATGATTCAATAGTAGAGAAAGGGTCGCTGTCAAAGGGAATCTACACCGCCTCTACTAGCCGCACCATATCCAGCGTCGCCCCCTGTCGCTGCACCGCAAACCAGGGATGTCGCCGCAGGTGTTCCAGGCTGAGAGTGAAGGCAAACGGGAATAGTTCGGGCAGGCGAATCAAGTCGAGGAAGGGCACTTCTTCCCTGCTGTGTACGGCAAGCACGGCGGCCAGCAGCCAGCTCTGTACGTCGATGCTGCTGGCTGCCAGGCGCGGGTCGATGGGCACGAAGGGGGCTTTGCGTTCGCCCGTACTGAGGATGCCCCAATCAACAGCTCAGCGTGCCCGAAGTAAGGCGAAGTGGCACTTCGCCCCCCTCGCCGATCCAGCCCCCCCCAATCAACAGCTCAGCACACCCGAAGTAAGGCGAAGTGGCACTTCGCCCCCCCTCGCCGATCCAGCC
>CAIRNL010000069.1 GCA_903879975.1 uncultured Chloroflexota bacterium
TCGCTCCCGTCAGAGCCAGGCAGAATACGGGGTGGTAACGCATCACTGGCATAGTCGCCACTCATCAAAACCCCAACTGCCGGCAGGTAGAGGACTGCACCCACTTGCTGGGCATAGACATCGAGAAAGTGCTCTCCAACACGCACGTGAGCCGTGCCGCCAGGCGCCAATTCGACCTGGGGCAGCGCAGCGCGCACCGGACCGCCCGTGTAGATTACAGCGACGTCATCTTCCAGCCGGAATCGCTCAGCAATGTCCTCCGGCGGATCGACAATCAGCAGCTGTCGGCGGGCTATCCCACTCTGCTCCTCACTCTGTCCCAGCACAAAGAGGCTGTTGCAGGTTGGCTCCCCTTCGCTGAATAGCTCCAGATTCTGAAACAATTGCAGAATCTGCGGTGGGGTACGGCGCGGTGGCTCAAGTAGCGGAATCAAGGATGTCATGATCGCTTATCTCGCAGGACAATCGGGAGCCTAACTGGGAAAACGGGCGGGCAAGCTCAATGGGCAGGTCAGCAATGACGACGCTACCATCGGGCAGGATGTAGATTTCGGTCTCGACCGGAAACACTGCCTCAGCCAGGCGCGCACTCTCGGTTTGCTCCCGCACATCAGGCGCCGGCAACGGTGACATCGACCTGGCTGTCATCTGCGTAGAACTCTCCGGTACGTTCATCATGTTCCACCTTGCCCAATTGCTCCAGCAAGGCGGATATATCTTGGCATGCTGCGCCTTTGACGCCTTTGATCGTGTATTCCACGCGCCCATCCTGCAGTATCGTGATTTCGATTTCCTGGTTCTGCATGATGCTCTGCATCCCTCACTGCCAGCGCCGTACGGTCATGCGGATGGCGCGGTCGGCGCCTACGCGCGCTTCGACCAACGAGAATCCAGCATTTTCCACTTCCGCCAACACCTTGTGATAGGCATAGCGCTGCTGGATGGCCTGGAGATGCGCGCACACTGCCGGCATCTGCATATCGTCGCCAACCGCCTCGTAGATGCCTTCTGGCGTCGTGCGGAAGGCAAAGGTGGCGCCCTGAGCGCGTATGACGAAGGGCACTTGCCCGGAAAAGCCGCTCCACACGTGGGTGTAGCGCTCATTCTCACCGTAGGCCAACTTCAGATCGTCCAGTGCCCGCTTGATCAGGCTGACGTCCCGCAACTCTGTCTGGATTCGTACAAACTTCGACATGCTTTTGACTCCTTGACCCCAACCCAGGTTCTTGTGACCGTGCTTGCCTACCCTCCAGTATACGCTAGATCGAGCACTTCGACGGTGTGCCAGATCGGCAGTGGAGAGCCTAACATTTCCAGATGCACTTTGATTTGGTTCATGCAGCCAATGTTGCCCGTTACCACTGCTTGGGGTGCGACAGAGAGAATGTTACGTGCCTTGCGCTCACCGATCTGTTTGGCGAGTTCCGGTTGCTCCAGATTGTAGGTTCCAGCCGAGCCGCAACAGAGCTCACTCTCGGGTACCTCGACAACGGTTAGGTTTGGAATCATGCCCAGCAGGCGGCGTGGCGCTGCAGTGACGCGCTGCGCATGCGCCAGGTGGCAGGCATCGTGGTAGGCTACGGTGAGTGAGCGAGACAGCGCCGGAGGTGGGAGCAGGCCGAGTTCGTCCAGGAAAACCGTGATGTCGCGCACGCGACGACTGAACGCTTCGGCTTTGTCGCAGTCCGGTTCGCCTGCAAAAAGCAGGCCATATTCCTGCATGCCGGAACCACAACCGGCCGCATTGGTGATGATGGCGTCGACGTCGCCGGCAAAGGCTGCCAGGTTTTGCCGCGCCAACTCCCGCGCCTGCCCGGCTTCGCCAATGTGCAGCGAGAGTGAGCCGCAGCAGCCCTGCTTGCGCGGGATGACGGTCTCTACACCGTTGCGCGCCAGCACACGCAGCGTCGCCCAGTTGATCTGCGGCGCCAGCACCTGTTGCACGCAGCCGCTGATCAGTGCAACCCGCGCTCGCCGTGTCCCCTGTGCCGGATAGATCTCCGGCAGCGGGTCAGCAGACGGCACGCGATCGGGCAGCAGGTCGAGCATGGCGCCGAATGCTTCGGGCAGCGCACTGCGCAGCCAGCGTCCCACACGCCCACCCTGGATGGCCAGCCGAAAGCGATCCGGATAGGGAAGTGTCTCCTTGATGAGGATGCGGGCAGCGCGGTTGACCGGCGGCCGTGATCGCTCTCGTTCAGCCATCGCACGGAATGGCGTCAGCAAATGGCCGTATTCGACGCCCGACGGGCAGGCGGTCACACAAGCCATACAGCCCAGACAGCGATCCACGAAAGGCAATGCGTCCGTTGCAGGCATGCTCCCTTCGAGCACTTCTTTCATTAAGATGATGCGGCCGCGCGGCGAGTCCATCTCCTCGCCCAGCACTTTGTACGTGGGACAGGTGGCAAGGCAGAAGCCACAGTGAACGCAAGTCTCAACGGCGTGGGCCATGGCTTTCGCCTCTACGCCAAGTTGGTCTACTGGAATCGCATGTTGCATGGTCGTGTTGTTCTTGGTTGTCGACCGCCTTGCATGTTGCAGGTCGGTGGCGTTCAGATGACTACAGCGTCGGTAGGTGATTCTGCGGGTCAAGAACAGTCTTGACGCGTGACGCAACGGAGGCGCCGGTGCGTGTGCCGAGAAATGGCCACTTTGCTGCCCCCAGCAACACCAATCCGCCCAGGTTGCGCCCTGTCAGTTGCGCATCTAACTCGGCAAGATCGTAGGGCCAGGAAACCCAGGCCAGGTTGCCGGCAGCAATATATCGGCGCGCTACATGGACGGAGGCCAGATATTCGTCCAGCATCGCAATGATGCTGAGCGTCACCGGAATCTTGATCAAGGCGGCGTCGGATGGTAGCCAGGTAAACTCGCTCGCCTGCTGCCAAAACACAGCATCTTCGTCCCCCCGGAGGATGTCGCCGCTGCCGAGCCAGTCGCATAGCGCACGCTGCCGCTTTCGTAGCGTCGACGCTAGCCCTCCCTGGCGCACATAGCTGTACGGACGGCCATCCTCCACAACGATGTCCAGTGCTTCAAGATCGAAGATGGATCGGTTCAGACGCACAACCTGTTCCAGTGCCGCCCCGATCGTTGCATGCGCACAGCGTATCGTGCCATATTCCTGCGGCTGTGGAAAAACCTTGAAACTCACTTCGACGATGACGCCAAGCCGCCCGAGGCTGCCAATTAAGAGCTTGGGCAGGTCGAAGCCGGCTGCGTTTTTGACCACCTTGCCGCCGCCACGCAGCAATTGTCCTTGGCCGTCGACAAAGCGCACGCCGATCAGAAAGTCGCGCACGCCGCCGTAGCGCTGGCGCCCGGAGCCACTGAGCCCGGCAGCGATGGTGCCGCCCAGTGTCGCCCCACGCCCAGCCAGCGGAGGGTCAAATGGCAGATATTGCCCGTATTCGGCCAGCACCCTTGCGATCTCGCTCACAGGTGTGCCGGCGCGTGCCGTGAAAGTGAACTCGCCTGGTTCGTACTCGATCATGCCGGATAGCCGGCTGGTCGTCAACACGGTGGCGCCATCATTCGGGCGGCTCAGCGCTGACTTCGTGCCGCCGCCGCACACGTGCAGTCGCCCGTGTGCGCGCAGGATCTCCTGGACGTCTTCGTCCGATTCCGCTGCCAACAGGGTGGACTCGGCTTGTGTCTGCATCGGCTTACTCGCGTGTGATGATCCCCTGCTTTTCCAGGGGGTGAGGGGCGCGACTGTGCAGCGCCAGCGCTTCGCCGTCTGGAAACATCTTGCCGCGGTTGGCCAGCTCTGCCGGATCCAAGCTGCGCCGCAATGCAGCCATGGCCGCCAGATCGGTGGCGGAAAACATGGCCGGCATGTGCTGCCGTTTTTCCATACCTACCCCATGTTCGCCCGTGATGGAGCCGCCCAGCTCAATGCACATGGCGATGATCTCGCCCGCCAAGATTTCTGCGCGATCCAGCTCACCGGCCACGCGGCCGTCGTACAGAATGAGCGGGTGCAGGTTGCCGTCGCCAGCGTGGAAGACATTCGCCACGCGCAGTTCGTGTTTGCGGCTGAGACGCTCGATAATGGCCAGCGCCTCACCCAGTCGGCTGCGCGGCACCACGCCATCCTGCACAATGTAGTCTGGACTCAACCGGCCCACCGCCGAGAACGCACTCTTCCGTCCCTTCCAGATGCGGGCGCGGTCGGCATCGTCCACGGCCACGCGCACTTCCTGCGCTCCAGAGTCCTCGATCACCTGGAGCAGACGGGAAAATTCGGCCTCGACTTGAATCTGTTCGCCCTCCAACTCCACGATCAGCAGGGCAGCCGCATCGCCTGGATAACCGGCGTGTACGGCCGCTTCAGCCGCCTCGATCGCCAGTGCATCCATGATTTCCATGGCGCCAGGAAGTAAGCCCGAGGCGACAACTTGCGCCACGGCATTGCCGGCAGCGGCCAGCGATGAGTAGGCCGCAAGCACAGTACGATAGCGCTCCGGTTTTGGCAGCAACCGCAGTGTGATCTCCAGGGCGATACCGAAGAGACCCTCGGACCCAACAAAAAAGCCGCTCAGGTCCGGGCCAACACTTTCCAGGCTGTCGCCGCCTAGCTGCACAAGCTCACCGTCGGGCAGCACTGCTTTGATGCCGAGAACGTGATTGGCTGTCATGCCGTACTTCAGGCAGTGCGCTCCCCCAGAGTTGAAGGCGATATTGCCGCCAATCGTGCAGATCAGCTGGCTCGATGGGTCGGGCGCATAATACAACCCCTGCGCAGCTACGGCGCGCGATACATCCAGGTTGACCACACCAGGCTCAACCACGGCAACGCGCGCGTCGACGTCGATGCGCAGAATGCGATTCAGCTGATTCAACGCAATCAAAATGCCATCCGCCACGGGCAGCGAGCCTCCAGAAAGGCTGGTGCCGCTCCCGCGCGCGACGAAGGGAATGCCGTACCGGTGGCAGAGCCGTACGGTCTGGATGACATCCTCCTGCGTTGCAGCCAGGACGACGGCCAGTGGGCGAGATCGGAACGCAGTCAA
>CAIRNL010000070.1 GCA_903879975.1 uncultured Chloroflexota bacterium
ATCGTTGTCGCTGCGCACAGCACCTTCACCGCTGTCTACATGATGACGGGCGGCGGTCCAGGCTATGCCACGATGCTGCTGCCGTACCTGATCTATGAAGAGGCCTTCAGCCATCTCCGCATCGGCCAGGCCGCTGCGATGCTGACGCTCCTCTTCGCTGTGATCGCACTCTTTGTTGGGTTCGTCTATCGCCGCCTGAGCCCAGCGGGATACACCGATGATCTCTAGACGGACGGCCGCGCCACCCACCGGCTCTGCGCTGAAGCACTCCCACCCACGCACAGGGAATCGACGGTGGGCGCAGCAGAAGAAACGGTTGGCCACCAGCCATCTCCTGTGGCAGAGTGCGGCCATTGGCGTCACTGCGCTTTTTCTACTGCCGTTGCTGTGGATGGTCGTCGCCTCCTTGCAGCCGGTCGGTATGCCACCTGCGCGCACGCTGACTGCGTTTCCATACGGCGTTGCCTGGGAGAACTATACCGAAATTTTTGGCGTGATCCCGCTGGCGCAGCAACTGGGCAACTCGGTGCTCGTCAGCAGCCTGGGCACAGCGGCAACGCTGCTGACTGCGTCGTGGGCCGGGTTTGCCATGGCGCAGATGCCGCCCGCAATCCGGCGCCGGCTCGTGACATTTGCTTTGTTCCTGCTGCTCGTGCCTTCCAGTGCGGTCTGGCTGCCGCGCTACATCTTGTTTGCGGAGTTGCACCTGGTCGACACCTACGCTGCGCTCGTGGCGCCCTCGGTGATGGGCACGAAATCGCTCTTTGTCCTGATGTATTACTGGAGCTTTCGCCGCATCTCGAACGAGGTCTTCGAGTCCGCCTGGCTGGATGGCGCCGGCGCCTGGACAGGCTGGCACCGTCTTGCACTGCCGCTGGCAGCACCGACGACGCTGGCCGTCGCCGTGCTTGCCTTCAGCCACTACTGGAGCGACTTCGTCGATCCGCTGCTCTTTCTCAAATCGACGCAGCGCTTCACCGTCACGGTTGGCCTGCGCATGCTGCAGCAGATGGACCAGACGCACTGGCCGCTGCTACTTGCCACAATTACCGTAGCAAGCGCCCCTGTGATCGCGCTCTATCTGATCTTGCAGGGTGTGTTGCGCGGGAACGCCAATATCGTACCCCGCTCGCTGCGCGTCCTGGAGCGAGATTCAGAGACAACGAGGGTCTGAGCATGCGGCTTGCTTTTTATCTAGCCCTCTCGATCGCTCTCTTGGGTGCCTGCGTCGCACCGCTCCCCTCACCTGCCGCCGAATCAGGACAGACGCAGCTCACCTTTCTGTTCTCCGGCGATCCAACCGACGATGTCGCCTATCAAGTGCTCGCCGACACCTTCATGGCAGCCAATCCCGATGTGCATGTCGATCTGATCAACATCCCCAGTTCAGGTGATTTCCGCCGCCGTCTTGCTGCCGACTTCGCAGCCAATACTCCCCCGGATGTATTCCTCATCAACTATCGTCGCTATGGGCCGTTTGTTGCCGGTGGCGCCCTTGAGCCGATTGGCCCCTACCTGGCACGCAGCAGGCAAATCCGCGGTGAGGAGTTCTACGCGCAGGCGTTGGAAGCCTTTACCTGGCAGGGGATGTTGATGTGCATGCCGCAGAATGTCTCGAGTCCGGTGGTCTATTACAACAAAGCGCTCTTCGATGCAGCGGGTATCGCCTATCCCGTCGACGACTGGACGTGGGATGATTTTCTGGCAACCGCCCGCGCGCTCACGGTCGAGCGGGATGGTGACGGCATCGTCGATCAGTTCGGGTTAGGCATCGAACCAACGATTGTGCGCGCTGCGCCCTTTATCTGGATGAATGGCGGCGACGTCGTGGACGATCCTGAGCATCCTACCAGCCTGGCACTTGCCGGCCCTGCTGCGCGCGCGGCCTTGGCATGGTTTATCGGTTTGCAGACTGAACATCACGTTGTGCCGGATGCAGTCGCCGAAGCCGCGGAAAGTAGTCTGAGCCGCTTCATGCGTGGTGGGCTTGGCATGTATGTCGACAGCCGCCGCGCCACACCTGAATTTCGCCGGATCGAGCGCTTCGACTGGGATGTAGCGCCGCTGCCGGGCGGCAAGCAGCGCGCCAGCATCCTCCACGCGGACGCCTACTGCATGGCTGCAGCAGGTACACACCAGGATGCGGCCTGGCGTTTCGTGGAGTTTGCCAACACGCGCCAAGGACAGGAACTTCTGGCGCGTACCGGGCGGACAATCCCCTCGCGCATTGACCTGGCTGGCGACCCAGCCTTTCTCGATCCGCAGGTCAAACCGGCCAATAGCCAAGCTTTCTTGGCTGCTCTACCTGTCATGCGCAGCCTTCCCAAGTTTGCTACGTGGCTCGATATCGAGGGCGTGATCGATGTTGAGTTGAAGCGGGCATTCTACGGGCGGATTCCGCTCGACGCGGCGATCCGCGCAGCCAATGAGCGCAGTGTCGAATTTTTCAATGAGAAAAATCCATTGCGATAGGTGTGCCAGCGACCTGAACACAGCCGTTCGAGCGTCCGCCGTGTGCCGCATCGACCCGAGTGATCGTGCGCAGCAGTTTCAGGCTGAAAGGGCAATTTTGCGCGGCCTCACCGGGTGACAACCTGCGACCGGCCGCACACACTCAAAGACAGGCTTTCACAGGCACGAACCTACTGGCGTTCACGCGGACTGGAGGCTGTTTCGACAAACAATGCGTGCGCTGCCGCAATCGCCGCCACCTCGACGGAGCGCAGTGGAATTCGATGCGCGTCCGCAAGCTGCAAACAATCCTCGTGTTCGGGTTTCACGCCTCTCACCGCACCGTCGATGAGCTTGAGCTTGACCCGTACCGGTCCATACACGGTGTCGACCGTACGGAAGCTGCGCTCCGCCTCCATACGATAGACGCGATGCGCACGCACGCCGAGGGTGGTCGTCTCCTCCAGCAGCAGTCTGGCGAGCGCCATCTCCAATGCGATCGGCGCCAACACACTGACCAGCGTGCCAGGGCGCCCTTTTTTCATCTGCATGGGTGTCAGCCACACGTCGGCCGCGCCGGCGGCCAACAGATGCGCCATCAGCGGCCCATAGTGCTCGGGGTTCATGTCGTCGATGTTGGTCTCGAGTTGCACCAGGGTCGGCAGTGTGGCAGGTACATCGAGGGGGGCGGCCACCAGCGGCGCTTCGCCCAGCCAGAGCCGTGCTACGTTTGGCCAATCAAACTGCTTCTGGCCGGCGCCGTAGCCGACACGGCGTAACGTCAGCGGGGGTTGGCGGAACTCAGCCAGTGTGCAGACCAATGCTGCTCCTGTGGGCGTGACCAGTTCACCGGGTCCTGGCGCGGGGCGCGTCGGAGCGCCGGCTGCGGCCAACAGGGCCAGCGTTGCCGGGGCCGGCACGGGCAGCTTGCCGTGCGCAGTGTTGACCCAGCCGCTGCCCAGCGGCAACGCACCGGCGTAGAGCTGCGTCACGCTCAACGCGTGCAGTCCGGCGCAGACGCCCACAATGTCGATGATGGCATCCAGCGCACCCACTTCATGGAAGTGGATCGACTCCACGTCGACGCCGTGTACGGCCGCTTCGGCTGCGGCCAGGCGGGTAAAGACTTCGGCAGCCTGCGTCTTGACCAACTCCGGCAGTTCCGCCGCAGCAATGATGGCACGGATGTCGCTCAAATGACGGTGGGCGCTTTCTTGCGGTGCACGTACGTGCACCAGGGTCGCAGCCAGCGGGCCACGCATCACGCGCTCGGCCGCAAGCGTCCAAGTCTCAGCCGGCAGATGGAGCGCCTGCACCGTGGCAACGAGGCCGTCAACCGGCCAGCCGGCGTCGATCAGGCAGCCGAGCAGCATATCACCGGAAACGCCCGACGGCAGGTCGAGAAAGCCAATCAGGTTGGCGGCGCCGGCTACGCTCATTGGATCCCGATTTCGGTAAGTCCGACAAAAGTCATTGTGCTGGCACCATTGAGCGAGCCGCTGCGAAAGCCGGCCAGATCGAGCGTCACGAAGCGATAACCGGCTGCCGTAACGCCTGCAACGATTTTGTTGTGGACGGTGACAGCGCGACCAAACTCCTCAACGGGCAGTTCGATGCGCGCAATCTCTCCGTGATGGCGTACGCGGAACTGGCGAAAGCCGTACGCAACGAGTGTATCTTCAGCCGCCTCGATCTGGCGCAGCAACTCTGGCGTAATCGGTGTGCCGTGCGGCACACGCGAGGAGAGACAGGCCATGGCCGGCTTGTCCCACACAGGCAGGCCCAGGTGGCGGGCGATGGCGCGCACCTCTGCCTTGGTGATGCCGGCCTCCAGGAGTGGGGAGCGTACACTGCGCTCGCGCGCGGCCTGCATCCCCGGCCGGAAGTCGCCCAGATCGCTGGCATTGGCACCGTCGGCAATGACGCTCCATCCCCCTTCTGCCGCCAGGGTGCGCAACTGATCGTGCAGTTCGGACTTACAGAAGTAGCAGCGGTCAGTTGGGTTGGCAGCGTAGTTGGGGTCAAGATATTCGTCTGTCCCGACGATACGGAAGGGTGCACCGATAGCCTCGGCCAGCGCAATGGCATCGCGCAGTTCGCGCTGCGGATAGGAGGGAGACATGCCGATGCAGGCCAGCATCCGGTGTCCCAATTCGGCGTGGGCTACCGCCATGACGAGCGCGCTATCGACGCCGCCTGAATAGGCTACCAATACCGAATCGAGCTTGCGAACGATTGCTCTCAGCGCAGCCAGCTTGGCTGCCGTTTCGGCTGGCAAAGCAGCCGATTCATGCTGCGCTGACGGATGCGCTGTTTCTGTAGCGATTGGCTGGTTCATCATTCCCCCTTCTGTATGCGGCTGTTGATCAGTGCCGCCATATGCCCGGCGCCATAGCCGTTGTCGATGTTGACGACAGCCACGCCCGATGCACAAGTGTTGAGCATAGCTAGCAGCGCGGCCAGACCGCCGAAGCTGGCGCCATAACCGATCGACGTCGGCACGGCGATGACGGGTGCGTCGGTCAGGCCACCGACAACACTGGCCAACGCGCCCTCCATACCGGCCGCGACGATGACCACATTCGCCTGCTGCAAGATCGGGATGTGCGGCAGCAGGCGGTGTAGTCCGGCTACACCCACGTCAACAATACGATGCGGCTCATGCCCCATGAGCGTCAGCGTCAGCGCTGCCTCTTCGACGACGGGGAGGTCACTGGTGCCAGCAGCCGCAATGACGACGCCGGGCCGTAGCGCAGCGGTGGGTTCTCGATCAAGCCAGAGGCAGCGCGCTATCGCCTGATACTGCAGATCTGGCACAGACTGGCGAGCGGCATCGAACTGCTCGGCAGTGGCACGTGTCCCTAACAGGCGCGAACTGCGTGTGGCCAGTCGCTCCATGATGCCAGCCACCTGCTCTGGCGTCTTGCCTGCGCAGAAAACGACTTCTGGGAAACCCCAGCGCAGCGCGCGGTGATGGTCGATCTGGGCAAATCCAAGATTCTCGAAAGGTAGCGAACGTAGATGCTCCACAGCGGCATCGACGCTCAGGTCGCCAGCCGCCAGCTGGTCTAGTAGTTTCCGCAACGAGGCTTCATTCATGAGTCTGGGCAATCCTATCTATGTCATATTGACGCCGGGGTATCAGCGTCTATCTGTCCGCTATGTCTCGTCTGCCGGTGCCACCGGCCTGGCTGCGCTATAGCATACCTGTCAGCAGCCAGATTCGCCAACCTTCGCAGGCAGTATATGCCAGCGACCGCGATGCAATTTCGTTCTTTGGGCACGTAGGTATATACTACGAGTATATATCTTCAGGAGTGCTATGCAGACTGCAAGACTTTTTCCCAACGGGCAGAGCCAGGCTGTGCGTCTGCCCAAAGAGTATCGCTTTGAAGGCGAGTGGGTCTACATCCGCCGTGCCGGCAACGCGGTCGTCCTGTTGCCGCAGCATGCACCGTGGGAGACGCTCTTTGCCAGCCTGGATCTGTTCAGCGACGACTTTGGCGCCGATGCGACAGCAGCGCCTCTGGAGTGAGTGGTCATGCTGACGATGCCGGGCGTTGTACGCCTGCTGCTCGATACCAGCTACTGCCTTTATCTGATCAGTGCGCGGCCGCGCCTGGTGCAGGTTGCATTCGAGCAATACCGGCCGGGTGAAATTGCCGTTTCGTCGTTGACGGTCGCTGCGTTGGAGGCCTCTGCGCGGAGATCGCGGGATCCCGTGCGCAATCGGCAGGCGCTGAATCAGTTTTTGTTGCCGCTGGCGGTGGTCGATTTTGATGCGGAGGCAGCGCGTTACCTGGGACACATTGGCGGCGAGGCAGGCTTTGGCGGCGCACAGCTGGCGCACACGCTCTTGCTGGCTGCACAGGCGTTGCGCCTCAATGCCGTGCTGGTGACGGCTCAGCCGTCGCTCTATGCCGGCATGAACGACCTGCAAGTGCGTGCTGGGCTAGGGATGGAGGACTGGCTGCCGACAGCAGTGATGCCCGTGCTGCCGGCCGAGCTCAATGCGCGGGGCACCATCCGCATGTCTGGCAGCCATGACCTGTCGCTGACTCTGCTAGGCGACTGGCTGCATGCCGAGCATCCCGATCTGCGCTTTGCTGCCACCAATGTAGGCAGCCTGCTGGGGCTGGTAGCGCTCATACAACGAGAAGCGCACCTGGCCGGCAGCCACCTGCTCGACGAGGAGACCGGTGACTTCAACGTGGGTCCCGTACGCCGGCTGCTGCTGCCGCAGGGGGTTCACGTGGTGATTCTGGGGTTTGTTCAGCGCATTCAAGGCATGATCGTGGCGCGCGGCAACCCAAAGCAGGTCGTGCAGCTCGCCGACTTACAGCGCGACGATGTGGTTTTTGTCAACCGACAGGGCGGCGCCGGTACGCGCGTGCTGCTCGACTATCACTTGCAGAAGTTGGGGATCTCCCCTGCACAGATTCAGGGGTACAGCCGCGAAGAGACGACGCACCTGGCCGTAGCGACTGCTATTGCACAAGGTGCAGCTGACTGCGGGGTGGGCATTCAGGCCGCAGCAAAGGCGTTGAATTTGGATTTCATCCCCATCGTGGAGGAGCGCTTCGACCTGGTGATCCCGGTGGAACACTTTGAGAGTGCGTTGCTAGCCCCACTCATTGCGTTGCTGCGCCGCCGCGACTCCGCCTTCAGTGAGCGGGTGGCTGCACTTGGCGGCTACAACACGGGACCTATGGGTCGCGTCATGGCCGAGGTGTGAGGCGACGCAAGTGTGCCTGCCTGGTTGTGGAGCCACAGGCATGGGCGAAGCCATCCTGGCGACAGTTGATGCATCGGCACAAGAGGGGAGGGATCTATTCAGGAGTTGATTGAGGGCTTCCGGGAAGCCTCTGCACTCATCCTTGGCGGCAGCAGCGAGTTGGTCGAGATCGTCATGCTTTCGCTGCGGGTCTCGGGAATTGCTCTGTGCATCAGCACGCTGATTGGCATTCCGCTGGGCGCTTTGTTGGGACTGACGCGTTTTCGTGGGCGACGGCTGGCGGTCGCGTTGATTTACACTGGGATGGCCTTTCCACCAGTGGTGATCGGCCTCTTTGTCTATCTGATGCTATCACGCTCCGGGGTATTGGGCAGCCTTGGCATTTCATGGATGCCGAAGCTATTCACGCCAGAGGCCATGATCGTTGCACAGGTCATCATCGCGTTTCCGCTGGTGGCCGGCTTTACCATGGCGGCGGTACAGGGCGTCGATCCGGCGCTGCGCTTGCAGGTGCAGGCGCTGGGTGGATCCCGCTGGCAGACGACATGGGCAATTCTCGACGAGGCGCGCGTCGGCGTGATCGCAGCCATCGTTGCCGGCTTTGGCGGCATCATTTCGGAGGTTGGCGCGGTGATGCTCGTCGGCGGCAACATCGCCAACCAG
>CAIRNL010000071.1 GCA_903879975.1 uncultured Chloroflexota bacterium
GCCGACTACTGGGATGTCTTCTTCAGCATCACTGAGAAGGTGAAACTGGCCTTTGACGACAACGGCATCTCCCTCCCCTTCCCGCAGATGGAAGTACACCTACAAGGTCATACGAAGCCAGCTGCACAGTAACTGACCGATCAGGGGCGAGGATGCGTACCCAGTTTTCGGCGAGAATGCCCGACGGGAACGATCCCCAGGAGCAAACGGCACTTGATCAGACGGTGCCGCAGGGCTTATCATGCTGAGGGGTGCCAAATCTATTGAGCAAGCGGCATCTACGAACGATTTATTGGCTATCAGCGATCCGCGCAAGTTCGGCCAGCAAGCGACACAGCGCGCACAGCTAACGGAAAAGTACGATGCAGAGTTACTGGCATGCGATCCGGGCTTTCAGCCCGAGCCTGCGCCGTTTCATTCTCTCCTCAGCTCTGTCCACGACAGTTGCCTTTGGCCTGTGGGCCGTGTTACAGAACCTCTTTCTGCTGCGGCTGGGTTACGACGTGCGCTTCCTTGGGTTGGTTCTGGGACTTGGTCAGTTGGCCTGGGCTATGGCTGCGCTGCCGGCAGGCATGATCAGCAGCCGCATTGGCCTGCGCAACGGCTACATGCTGGGGCTCGGTCTTTTTGCAGCTGGGATTGCACTCACGCTGCTGGTAGAGTCCCTAGCGCCGGCGATCTGGCCGGTGTGGATCATCGGCAGCCAGGTCGTAGTCACCACAGGCGTCGCATTTATGACCGTCAACATCGCGCCCTATCTGATGGTAGTGACCGACGAGGCCGAGCGACGCCATGCCTTTGCCGTCTTCCAGGCTGCCATACCGGCTACGGCGTTTCTAGGTAGCGTGATTGCCGGCCTCTTGCCCGGTTTCTTCGCCGTGCAGATGGGGCTGTCGCTCGACATGCCGGGTCCCTATCGCATGGCACTGTGGATGGGGCCGATCCTGTGCGTGCTGTCAATTCTGCCGCTTTTCGGCGCCGACCCGGGCAAGAGCAGGATCGGCGCCGAAACGACAGCGAACCAGGAACCTGCACCGCTGTCGTTGCTGCTGTTCTACGGCGCAGCAATTTTTTTCCAGGCAGGGGGCGAAGGGGCGGCGCGCAGCTTTTTCAATGTCTACTTGGATGCAGGCATGGACGTGCCGCCCGGTCAAATCGGAGCCATCATGGGATCGGCACAGCTGCTGCCAATTGCCGTGGCGTTGACCCTTCCGCTGATCTTGCAAAAGTTGGGGACAGGGTACACGCTAGTGACAGCTGCACTCGGCATCAGTCTTTTTCTCCTGCCATTGGCAGGCGGTGCACCGCTATGGATGGCCTCGGCATCATACATGGGCATTATCGCCATGACCACCCTGAGCGGCGCGTCCCGCGACTTACTGGGACAGGAGTTGGTAACGCTGCGCTGGCGTACAACGATTCAGAGCGCGGTGATCATTGGCTTGGCGTTAGGCTGGGCCGCTGCCGGCGTGGTGGGCGGCTGGCTCATCGAAGAAGCAGGTTTTGGCGCACTCTGGCTGGCCGGAATCATCGGCGCGCTGATCTCAGCAGGGATGTTGACAGGCTATTTGCGAGTGCACAGACGCGTGCAGGGGCCACCGTCCACTCGACAAATCGTCTGAGAAGGCATTCCTCGACCTGCAAGAATCATCCTGGCACATGCAACCTGAAGGCTCCAGATTGCATGAAGCGATTAGCAGTAGCCACAATATCGAGAGGAGACTCGCATCATGACAACGAAGCCTCTGCGCGTCGGCATTGCCGGCTGCGGCAACATTGCCGGCCCCTACGCGCGCACCATGCAGGCCTACCCGCAGATCGAGCTGGTGGGCGCCACCGACATCATGCCTGAACGTGCGCGTGCGATCTGCGCCACCTATGGCGGCCGCGCCTATGCTACGCTGGATGAGATGCTGGCTGACCCGGACGTCGATCTCGTCGTCAATCTCACGATTCACCATGCACACCCCGCTGTGATCACGCAGTGCCTGAAGGCCGGCAAGCACGTGCACAGTGAAAAGCCGCTAGCACTGAGCTATGCCGAGGCAAAGGAGTTGGTCGACCTGGCCGCAGCATGCGATCTGCGGCTGAGCTGCTCGCCAATCACCTTCATGGGTGAGGCGCAGCAGACGGCGTGGAAAGTCATCCGCTCCGGCGATCTGGGCAAAGTGCGCGTCGTCTACTGCGAGGTGAACTGGGGACGCATCGAATCGTGGCACCCAAACCCTGGCCCCTTCTACGAGGTGGGAGCGCTTTTCGATGTGGGTGTCTATCCGCTGACACTGGTCACGACCTTCCTGGCGCCAGCGCGGCGCGTGACCGCCTATGGCAAGGTGCTGCATCCTGACCGCGTGACCAACGAAGGCATGCCGTTCCACATCGAAACGCCAGACTGGGTGGTGGCGGCGGTGGAACTGGCCGACGGTACGGTGGTGCGGCTAACGACCAACTTCTATGTGGGCGGGCACGGCAAGCAAAAGGGATTAGAGTTCCACGGCGACCTGGGATCGCTTTACCTGGGCAGTTTCCAGGACTTCAACGCTGCAGTCGAAATATCACCCTACGGCGGCACCTATGCGGCGACGCCCTACGTGCGCCCGCCCTTTGACGGAATCGACTGGGGACGCTCGGTCGCCGAGATCGCCGACGCCATTGCGCAAGGCCGGCCGCAACGCGCCAGCGGCGCCCAGGCAGCGCATGTCGTCGAAATCTGCACAGCCATTGGCGAGTCGCTGCAAAGCGGGCACCCTGTGGCTGTGACATCAAGCTTCACGCCACCATGGCCGATGGAGTGGGGAGAGTAAAACGATCCTGCGTCACGGGTCACGGGACTGCGCCGTGCATGACTGGTGACTCGTGACGACTCATTCTGTTCTCCGTGCGATTATGCACAGCCAGTCGTTGCGATGCTCTTCGGCAGCAAGCTTCATGCCATGCCAGCTGAGCCTCGTCCGGATATCCGGACCCTGCATGCGCAGAATGCCGGAGAGGATGAGCAGCCCGCCCGGTTCGACGGTTTCGGCCAGCCCATCGGCGAAAAAGTCCACCAGAACGTTGGCCAGAATATTGGCCACGACGATCGGCGCGCGGGTCAGGCCACAGCGCCCAGCCAGCACGTCGGCGAGCGAACCTTCTTCCACGCGCACCACACCGGCGACGCCATTGCGTTCGAGATTGGCGCGGGCAATCGCCACGGACGCCGTATCGATATCGACCGCCAGAATGGGAGCTGCGCCCAGCCTGGCTGCGGCAATGGAGAGAATCGCTGTGCCCGCACCGAGGTCGATCAGTGCGCCAGGCCTGTGGTGGCGCTCCAGCGCGGCCAGACAGAGTTGGGTCGTCGGATGGGCGCCGTCGCCGAAGGCTGCACCGGCATCGATGTGCAGGACGATTTTCCCGGCAGCAGGCGGCGGCTCTACTGCTGCTGGGACGACGAGGAAACGCTGCCCGATGGACTGTAGGGAAAGACGCTTGTCCGGGCGCTGCGTGGCAGTTTGCATAGATTCTCACTCCTGACTGATGCGCCTTGAGTTTGGCAATGTTGCCATTTTTTTCAAGAGGCAGTACACTATGAATCACCGTCGCCTGTCACAGGTCATCGATGACCCATTGCGCACCCACTGTGACTGGCGGCGTATTGTCTGGCCGCAGCGCAATCTCCATTTGCGAAGCTATAACAGCTTGTCGACCTCTTCTACCTGTGCCCTCAATCTGGCGATTGACTTCTCCTGCTCATCGAGCATGCGCTTGATGGCCGCGAGCTGGGCTTTGGGATCAGATGCATCGGCATCTACCGGTTCCTCCGTGCCAGTTTGACTGGGTGGGGTCAGAAATGCGTTGGCCAGAAAGCCGCTCAAGGTGCCAAACAGGCCAACGCCTGCAGTCATCACAAGGATACCGACGATACGCCCCCCGTTGGTGACTGGATAATGATCGCCATACCCAACAGTGGTGATGGTCACATAGGTCCACCAAATTGCGTCCGATGCGCTCGTGATATTGGCATCCGGCGCATATTGCTCGGCGCTCAGAATCGCCAATGCGCCGAATTGGAGCATACACAGGACTAGAAAACCGGCGGTCAGCAGGGCATTTTGGGCACGCTGTGCGACAAATTCGTGGAGTAGCCTGCGCGCGCCGAACTCCATGAAGAGCCGAGCGACGCGCCAGAGCCGAAAAAACGCAGAATTTTTACATTTTGAAATGGCAGGCTTGACAGGAAATCCGCCCAGCCGAAGCCGCGAAAAAAGTAATCACTGCGACTCTGTGCAGTCCACAGGCGATAGAAAAAATCGCCGAGAAAAATCGGCAACAGGATGGCGTTGATGACGGTAAGCACCGTCTGCAGATTCGGGTCCCGGTAGAGAATCAACTGTGCAATGAGGTTGCAGATGGAGAGGATGGAGAGCGCGCCAATGAAGAGCTCGTATCCAATCCCTTTGAGTGCGCGGTAGTGAGACAGCTTGGGCGGCATGATACAGTTCCTTGCGTGTGTGTGTTTTGGATTTCCAGGTAACCGGCCTCGCTGATGGCCACGGCACAGAGTCAGCCCATACCGTCTGGCCCGCGCGTGCCTCACTTGAGCGACTTTTGCGGCATGACGCCACGTAGAGGCGATTTGACAAATCGCTCTACAAAACGGCGGCGGATTGGCGACCGGCTCATCTACCGTGAAA
>CAIRNL010000072.1 GCA_903879975.1 uncultured Chloroflexota bacterium
CCGGTGTCAGCGAGGGGAAATCCTCGTAGGCAATGGTGGCGCGCGCCTGCACGATGGCCGGTTCGCTGAGCGCGGCCCGCAGCGCTGCATCCCACTCGGCCTGCTCCGTCTCCCAACCGATGAGGACGCCCTTGCCACCATATTCGTCGTTGGGCTTGAGCACGAGATCTTGCTTGTTGGCGCTGGCCCACGGCAGCAGGTCGATGGTTGTGCCATCCGGCGCCACAGAAGTGCGATCCGCCAGCACGCGCGTCCATGGAATATGCTGGCGGATCGCCTCCTGTTCCTCCGGTGTGAAGAGATAGGCGTTGCGTTCATCCGAGGCGACGGCAAAGCTGGCCTTCTTGTGTACCAGCTTACAGGCAAAGGGATTGGCCATACAGATAGCGCCGGCGCGCAGTGCATCCACGATTGGATGCTCGATGCCGAAGCGCTGCAGCAGCTCGGTGGTCAGCACGCGCTTGTAGACATAGTCCACAGGTCGCCCGCCCGCGTAGAGCGTGCCACCCCGAAACTCCATGTCGTTGGGATCGCAGAGCGTGACGGTGATGCCGTAGCGGGCAAAGTAGTCGACAAACAGATGGAACTCCGTCGTCGTCGGCACGCCCGTCCAATCGACAATTGCGATGTCGGGCAGTTTGTTGCGGTTGCGGCGCCACTGGTAGTAGATGCGCAGCAGGGCATCGACTGCGCTGCGCCGTCCCACAGCAAGCGAATCGACATCGTAGCGCTCGGCAAAGGCCTTCATCAGCGGCGTCTCGAGAAAGAGATCGGCCAGCACGTCGCTGTAGGCCATGCTCGCCGGGCTCTCGCCGTTCAACTCCACATAGTTGAGGTGGTAGGAGCCGTCATCCCGCACCGTGAAGAAACTATCCAGCCGGGCTGTCGGCAGGATCGTGGGGAAGCCGCAGGGAATCTGGATGAGTGCCTCCTCTTCGGGGGTGAGGTGCACCTGTGCGCGCAAGGTTGAGTCGAGTCGCATCGCTTCGGCCAACTTGCGAAAGAGACCGAGAACGACGGTGCTACGCCAGCGCAAGTAGTGCCAGTCCATGCCCGTGTGCAACAACGGACGCAGCACGGTCGTGAGCGGGCGCCCGCCAAAGACAAGGCCGCGCGCCGAAAGGCCAGGCAGCAAGATCTCCCACGAATCTTGGGCAAGCGTGCCCGTCATGGCCAGATCGTTGAAGAAATCAATTGCGCGTTGTCGCTGGCTCATAGTCATCATCACACTGGGGTGGAAGTCAGCTGGGAATCGTAGATGGGATGAATTATAGCCTGCCCGCCGCCATACGCAAGCCAACGTAATGGGATTTCGTGCGCCACTGCGGCCGGATGCCGCCCAAAAGTAACAGAGCGTGGTGCGTCTAACGCACCACGCTCTGCACACAAAGGAGGAGGAAGAAACAGATATGAGCATAGCGTAGCTGTTCAGCCTATGGCGTGATGGATTGTACAATTGACGCACGTAGTTTGCGCCGCCAGCAAGAGCCGTACAAGGTGGCGCCAGGCCGCCGGCGGCGGCCTGAGCGCAACTTTTGGACATCGCCTGCGTATAGATCGGTAGGATCGGCTGGGCGTTCAGTCTGCCTGATACTCGGCGCGCAGGTAGCGCAGGGGGGCAACGGCGCCGGCCAGAAAGACGACAAAGAAAACAACGAGAGCGATCCGGGCAGGCCAGGCGAGCGCCGCCATGTCCTGTTGCAGATAGGCCGAGACAATGATCACCGCCGGCAGCCCGTTGCCCAGCGAGCAGGTCACCAACGCCGGCAGGCCGATGACCTGCTCGCCGGTGGCCATCAGATAGTAGACGCCGAGGGTCAGCACTGCGGTGCCGGCGAGTCGCACGGGCCAGAGCGGCGATGTGATTGCCAGCCAGTCCGCCAACAGAGCGGCCGGCAGGAGCAGCAAGAGTAGCCCGGCCAGGAGCATCGTCACGCCGCACACGCGCAATACCACGCGCAAGGATCGGAACGGATCGCTCAAGGTGTAGGCCATAATAGTTCTGTATTATAGGAGAATCCCGACAATGACGCGAATCGATTGGCGCCAAACAGCACTGGATCGAACGCAGGGTGTGCGCCGGCAGTTGCTCGGCCATGCCGTCGTGCTGGGCGCGGCCGTCCTCTTCCTGTGGCTAATCGAAATGGCCGACTGGCTCATCCTGGATGGCCGGCTGGACAGCTTTGGCATCCA
>CAIRNL010000073.1 GCA_903879975.1 uncultured Chloroflexota bacterium
AGCGTGACTCGAGCTTCCTACGCGCCGGGCTGCTGACACGCGTCGATCTCGCTGCGTTACGCAACCGCGGCGCGGTCGGGGAGATGGTGGGTCGATTTTTCGATCGGCACGGCCACACAGATGCACTAGAGATCAACCAGCGAGTCATCGGAATCGAACTCGAAGATTTATGCCATATTGCCACGGTCGTGGCCGTGGCACGCGGCCTGAGCAAAGCGCCCGCGATCCTCGGCGCGCTCAACGGGCGTTATCTCAATGTACTGGTGACAGACGATACAACGGCACGAGCGATCCTTGCACAAGCCGGAGAGGTACCCCTCCGCTCAGCCGCCTGATGAATTCGCGCTGCTGGCATCGGGTTGCTGGGCGCTGTTCAGCTGCGGCTGCCGCGCTCGACCTGGGGTCAGGATCGCCATTCGGCAAGAGCGCGGTCGATGTCCTCAGGCGTTGTAAAGCCACGCACCGTGCCCAGGAAGGTGCGCACGTCTGGCACGAGGCGGCGCAGTTCCACCATCTTGATGCCGATGGGGCTGGTGGCAGCCGCGCTGGTGCCGTAACTGCCATGAAATGCAAAATAAGCCTGGTTCAGCTTGCGTATGTCGTAGCCATTCTCAACAAAGAGCAGGCGACGAATTTCCATATATTGCTCGGCATCCTCGACACGGCCAAGGGCAAGGAACTGGTCGACAATCTCGCGCGTGTGGCGCATTTCGGTGCGGAAATCAAAGGCTGGGGGCGGCGCATCAGGGTCGCCGCGCGCTGCTTCTTGGGCAGCGTGCAGTGCAGCCTCTTCCGGATAGAAGTGCTCCAGCACCCGCATGCCGAGTTCGTCGCCGACAATATCCGCTACGGTCTCATTCATAATCGTCAGATCAGAACTGGCATTGTAGCGCAGGCCGAGCGGGAAGAGGGTCAGGTAGTTATGCACCCATTCGTGGGCAATCGTCGTCAGCACCCAGTGGAGGGGCGTGCGATCGATGACCTGTGTGGGGAACGCACCCAGTCCGCCGATATTGGTGACGTAGGCGCTGAGGTCCTGCTCACGTAAGATGCGATCCTCGATAGCGGCACGTTCCAGCGCCGGGACAGCCGGCTGCAGCATGGCAGAATATGCCGTTGCGATGCGGCCGCGCGGGCTGACGACCAACTTCTGCGGCGGCTCGGTAAAGGTGAACCAGACCGGTGGAAAGGGGCGGCCCAGCCAACCGCTTCCCTCGGCCAGCACTTCGCTGCCGACCTGGGATTCGAGAATCGCTTCCACAGCGGGACGCAGCGCCTCCTTGTCCGCGCGTAGCGAGTCGAGCCTCTGTTGCGGCGCCCTGCTCTTGGCAGTTGCCAGCCCACTATATCTGGCGTAGATCGCATTGATCTCGCCTTCCAGTTCGCCCACCTCGCGCGCCAGATCGAGATAGCGACGCACCAGCCCCGCCTGTTCGCCGACCGGATCAGCATGCGCGGGGTTGCGAACGCCCTCTCCAAGCTTCTGGGTAATGGCGTCGACTTCCCACGCAAGGAAATCCCATGTCCAGGAATGCACCGTGCTATGGATCGCCTGCCTGGTCTGAAGGGATGCGTCAACGGAACCAGCACCCAAGCAGGAGAAAGCGATGAGCAGTGCGGACAGGCCACCCAGGAGCCGACGCCCCAAGAGCAACCCGGTGCGCAGAAAACGCCTGGTCCCCAGGACGAATGAAATCTTGGCGGTCGACGGTTGCACATGCATGCTACGATGTAGTATACCAAAAGGAAACCGGTGTTAAAAGCATGACCGGGAATCAAAAAGCAGCGTTTCATATAGCGAGATTGCATGCCTGTCTATTCAACCCATCTACAGCAACTTCAGCACTTCATCGCTGCCATGCCAAAGGCCGAGCTTCACGTACACCTGGAAGGCAGTATCAGCCCAGAGACGCTCCTGGAACTTGCGCAGCGCCACGACCGGCTCCATCTGCTGCCTTCGTCCGAACCGGACGAGCTGCGCACCTGGTACAAATTCGTCGACTTCCCACACTTCATGCGCATCTACCTGACGCTCTCAGATCTCTTGCGCACGCCGGAAGATTTTGCGCTCATCGTAGAGCGCCACGGCACAGCCATGGCAGCGCAGCAGATCCGATACAGCGAACTTACGTTCACGCCCTTTACTCACACCGACTACCAGGACAAAGGCCTGACGTTCGACGATCTGCTCATAGGCCTGGAGGCGGGGCGGAAAGCCGCGTACCAGGCGTCTGGCGTTGAAATACGCTGGATATTCGATGTTGCACGCAACATGAGTTTTGACAACAGCGGACGCTATGACCCGTATCCTGCACAACGCACGCTGGAGTATGCGCTGCGTGGGCAGGAATATGGC
>CAIRNL010000074.1 GCA_903879975.1 uncultured Chloroflexota bacterium
CGGGATGGAACTGGGGGCAATCTTGACCTCATAGTTGTACTTGCCGAGCGTCCCCTGCTGATCTTGCAGGGCAATGCTGCGGATGCTGTCGGAGATGGGAAGCTTCTGGCCATCCTTCTCCATCCACACGAAGTAGCTGCCCTGCGGCTGGCCGCCATCGACACCGCTGTGGATGAAACGCAGCTGCAGCTTGAGTTCGGCACCGCCATTTCCGGCAAAGCTGGGGCCGCCGCGCAGCTTGAACTTGCAGCCGTCGCCGCTGATAGCCGCACACGGGTCAGCGGCGGGCGGCGGTGCCGGCACAGGCGTGGGAGTAGGCTCGGCAGGAACGGCCTGCACCGGCGCCGGCTGTGCGGCGGGCGCCTGGGCAACTGGCTGCGACGGCGCCGGGATATCGGTGATGACCGGGGCAAACTTCTCGTTGTCTTCGTTGGTCAGGTCATCAGAGATCCAGACCTCCTGGCCGTTGACACAACAAATCTTCCACCACGTCTTGCTCTCGTTGCGCCCTACGATGGTGAATTCCTGGCCCTGGTTCACTGTGCCGGCCAGCCCGTACTCGGTGCCGGGACCCAAGCGCACATTGACCGCATCCTGCTTGACCGTAAGCACAGGGACAGCCGCCGCCGTTGGTACAGCAGTGGGAGCCGAGGCCTCATTGCCGGTGGCGGGAGCGTCCCCCCCAGCCGCTGCGCTATTCACGTCAAGGGCAATGACCTGGGTCGCCACAAGAGTCGGTTCCGGCGTGGGTGGTTGTTCTGCCGCAGGCACAGTGGGCGTAAAGGTTGGCATGAGCGGACGGGCCACGACAGCCGTTGGCGTCGGCTCCTCGCCGCCACCCCCAAAGAGAATGCCACAACCGCTCAGCCCAGCAGTCGCCACGAGCAGCGTCGAGAAGATCAGTACCTGCCGCAATTCGCCCTTCATGTCTAACCTTGCCTATCCAGTCGTTGTTTCTATCCAAAGCACCTGAGTAGGCACCCAGGCCCCATTGCAGATGCAAAATGCTTGTGGCATAGTACCACTATGATCCAGCAGCCCGACAACTTACCTGACGACCAAATTGAAGTCTGGCAGCAGGCAGTAGAATACTTCGAGCGCGCCTATCGCATGCAGGTGCAGGGCGATATCGCCAGTGCAATCCGCGACTATAAGGTGTCCATTCGCCTCTTCCCTACGACAGAAGCATACACGTTCCTCGGCTGGGTCTATGCACACCTCAAGCTGTACGATGCGGCGATTGCTGCCTGCAAACAGGCCATCAATCTCGACCCGACCTTCGGCAATCCCTACAACGATCTCGGCGCATATCTTCTGGAGGAAGAGCGAGCCGCGGAGGCAGTTCCGTGGCTGCAGCAGGCCATCCTTGCGCCACGCTACGAGGCGCGCGTCTTCGCCTATTTCAACCTGGGGCGCGCCTACGAGCGCCTAGGCGACTGGCGCCACGCACTCGACCTCTACCAGCAGGCGGTCGTCGAATCGGCAGAATTTCTCCCAGCTCAACACGCAGTGCACCGTCTCCTGAGCCAGCTCAACTAACCGTTGGACACAGCGACGACAACGGCGTAGGAACCGCGCGCAGCGCGCACATCGAGCGCCTCCCCAGTATGGACCGTTGCAGGATCGACGACAATTTCGCCCGACCGGCGCCGCACGATACTGTAGCCACGCTGAAGAATGCGCGATGGATTCAACGATTCCAGCCGCTGAGCTGCTGCTGTGCGCTGCTCGGCACGACGCGCCAGCGCACGGTGCACGACCCCGTGCAAACGCCGCTCGCGCTCATCCAGACGCTGGCGCTGTTCGTCCAGGCGGCGCTGCGGGTGCATCCGTTCCAAGCGGCGGCGCAGGTGTGCCAGGGCACGCGCTTCCTGGCCGATTCGTCGCGTTGCGCGCTGCTGCAGCGACTGCGTCAACGCGTGCAACTGGCCAATCAACTCGGCGCGGTCAGGTGTGGCCCTGGCGGCAGCAGCAGACGGTGTCGGCGCCCGCTCATCGGCCACAAAGTCAGCAATGGTGAAGTCGACCTCATGGCCGACCCCGGAAATCGTGGGAATGGCACTGGCGACAATGGCGCGCGCCACGCCCTC
>CAIRNL010000075.1 GCA_903879975.1 uncultured Chloroflexota bacterium
GCCGTCTCGCCGCTGCCATAAATCTTGTCCAGATGGATTGTTTCAATCAGCAGATCGCGCATGGCAGACCCCGTCAGTCCGGACGGATGTTGACAAAAGCCGTCATCCCCCAGCGCAGTGCCGGATCGAGGTCGGCCACATCGACGTCGACCGTATAGTTGGTGCTGCCCTGCTCGGCGGAACTGACCGGCGCCACTGAAGTGACCGTGCCGTCGAAGATGCGATCCGGCAGCGCGTCGAAGGTGACTTCCACCGCCTGCCCTTCGTGCACGTTGACGACATCAGTCTCACGCAGGTCGGTCGTCTCGACGTGCATCTGCCGTGTGTCGCCCAGCAGCACCGTGGGGTCGCCAGGATTGACGATTTCGCCGGTGCGCACAGTCACCAGGCCGACTTGCCCGTCAAAGGGTGCCGTGACCTGCGTCAGCTGCAGTTGTGCGTTGGCGGTCGCCAATACCGCTTGCGCCGAAGCCACGCGCGCCTCGGCTATGGCGATGTCCTCCGCCGTGGCGCCCTCGCGCAGCTTGTTCGCCGCCGCCTCGGCGCTGTCGACCGCAGCCATCGCTGCACGGACGCTGGCCTCGGCGCCCGGCGCACGATTCTGCGCGGCGGTGACGCCCACCCGCGCTGCGTCGATCGCCCGCGCTGCAACCGCCAGTTGAGCTTGCGTCGGACCTTGCAGGATCGCAGCCTGCTGGGCGTTGGCGGCCTCGAGATTGGCGGTCGCCTGCATGAGTGCCAGCGACTGGGGCAGCGAACCGACCTGCGGGTCGTCCTTGACTAGATTGTAGGCCGCCTGGGCGTTGCGCAGCGCGGCCTCGGCTTGGACGATGATGGCGCGCGCGGCAATCTGTTCCTGCTCGGTGGGGTGGCTGGCCACCTCGGCATATTGCGCCTGCGCCATGTTCACCTGCGCGTCGGCAGCAGCAATGGCCGACTGTACGTCGAGCAGTGCCGCGCCAGCGACCGCAACCTGCGCTCTGGCTGCAGCGACGGCAGCCTCGGCCTGGGCGATGTCGGCGGCGGTTGCGCCGGCCTTGAGTTTGGCCAGCGCTGCCGTTGCCTCGCTCACCGCCGCCTCTGCCGCCGCAACCTGTCCCTGCAGTACGCCGTTCTCGAGCTCCAACAGCACGCCACCCGCGTGCACCCAGTCGCCCGATTCGACGTGGACGGCAGCGACGGGGCCGGCTGCGGCTGGCCCCACATTGGCCCAGGAGACAGGCGTCAGCTTGCCGGAGGCCCAGATGATCTGCTCCTGCTCCTGCTGTACCGCCGCAGCCGCAGCCGCTTCGGCCTCCTGCTCGGCGGCCTGTTCATTCGTGTAGTAGTTGTATCCCCACCAGCCCACGGCGCCAACAGCGCCGGCGATCAGCAGGGCAATCAGGATGCGTCGTATCATCGATTCCCTTTGTGATAAGAGCTGCCGGGTACGGGACGCAGCATAACTTTCGTGCCGTACTGGCGGCTCACAGGTTGCGCCGTCACTCGTAGCGCAGCGCCTCGGCTGGCTCGAGCTTACTGGCTCGCCACGCCGGATAGAGTCCCCCCAGGATGCCGAGTACGGCTGCAGTGATGAAGGCCGAGGCAAAGATGCGCACATCCCATGTGGCAGAGACAAACTGGCTGGCAAACGGCGCCTGGGCGATCAATGTGACAACCCCCACACCAAGCAGGGAGCCAAAGACGGCTGCCACCAGACACAGAAAAAGACTCTCCAACAGCACCTGGCCGAGAATCCGCCGCCGCGGCCAGCCGACCGCACGCAGCGTGCCGATCTCGCGCGTTCGCTCAAAAATTGACATAATCATAGTGTTGGCCACCACGATCCCGCCGATGAACAGGGCCAGCAACTGGATCGCATTGAGCATGCCCGTACTGGTCTGCATATCGTTGCTGCTCTGCGCAAACTCGCTGCTGATGCTGGCGCGGGCCTCTGGGAAGCGCTGATTGATCACAGCCGCAATCTGCTCTGCCTGGGTCGGGTCTTCGACGTCTACAAAGATAAAGCTCACCGAGCGCGGTCGCCCCATGATCCGCTGCGCCTCGCGCAAGGCCACGACACCGCCGCCATCTTCGTAGGCGACGCCTGTCTCGTAGATGCCCACAACACGGTAGCGATTATCGTTGAGCGACAGTGTGCCACCTACTCCGACCTTGTACACGTCGGCCGCGACTTTGCCGAGAACGATCTCGTTGGGACGTTGGACGTAACGTCCCTCAACGAGCTTGTAATGGCGCAACGCTGGGCTGTTGGGATCGATGCCGCCGATCAGGAAAAAGGGCATATCCGGCGCCGTGATGAAGGCCAGCACGAAGGGGCTGGCCGTTTTGATCCCGGGCATGGCGGCAATCTGGCGTACAACGCGCTCGTCGAGGCTGCTCAGGCTCATGTCGGCCACCTCGCGCTGCATGACGGTGATGTTGCCGGCGCCGCCGCTGCCCGCCAGGCTGTTGAGCTGGCCCATCAGTCCCTGCA
>CAIRNL010000076.1 GCA_903879975.1 uncultured Chloroflexota bacterium
AAATCGCTCCACAAAACCGTCGGCCTATCTGCGCCCATCTGTCCTAGAGCGGTAGGTGCGTACTGCGAAAAACAGGGGGCAGGCGTGCGGGTGCTGGCCTCAGCGCTGCGGCTGAGATACGCTGACTGCTGCCAGCGCTGCCAGGATTTGGGGGCCGTAATGGGCTGTTTTCCAGGCGCCCAGGTCCGGGAGGGTCGCCAGTTCCTGCAGCGTGCCCGGGGCACGTTGCGCAATGGTGAGCAGCGTGCTGTTGGGCAGCACGATATCCGGGTCCACCCTGCGCTCACGGGCCGTTTCTGTGCGCCAGCGGCGCAAGACATCGAAGCGTGCCAGTGCCGCTTTTTCGAGCATCTGTTCGGGGCGTGAGTCGCCGTTGGGGAACGGCGGCAGTGGGCGGGATCGTCCGCTGTCCAGTGTGTCGAGGAGGATGTTGCCGTAGCGCTGGACCTGGAGATCGGACAATCCCTGGATGGAGCGCAGGGCGTCCAGGCTCTGCGGCTGCTCTTGCACCATTGCGACCAGCACAGCATCGTTGACCACCTTGAAGGGCGGTCGATCGGTGGTGCGCGCCGTCTCCTCGCGCCACTGCCACAGCGCTTCGAGCACGCCGTGCTGCTCTCGCTCGACGTCGCGCGTGGCGCGCATGTCCCAGAAGGTGCGTGTGTCTGCCTGGCGCATCGATTGGTCGGCGGCGGCGAGCAGGGTGAAAGCGTCCTGTGCCTCTTCCCAACGCCCACGCGCTTGCAGTTCGTCGATGAGCAAGTCGCGCAGCGAGAGGAGATAGTGCGTGTCCATCACAGCGTAGGCGATCTGCTGTGGGGTCAACGGGCGCTTGCCCCAGTCGGTGCGCTGCATACGTTTGTCGCTGACGATGCCGAAGTGATTCTCTAGAATTGCCGCCAGCCCAACTTGCTTCCAGCCCAAAATGCGCGCGGCCAGTTGCGTGTCGAAGATCCGCGCAAAGCTGAATCCATAGCTGCGATAGAGGGTGAGCATATCGTTGTCAGCGGCATGCATCACGATTTCGTTGTTGGGGTCGGCCAGCAGTTCCCCCAACGGCGCCAGGGTATCCAGCCGCAGTGGATCGATGAGATAGTCAACCACGCCTGCACTGTCGCTGTCGGGCGCCGAAATCTGGATCAGGCAGACACGTCCCTGATAGCTGTAGAGGCTGTTACTCTCCGTGTCAAGGGCGAAGCGCATCTGCGCGCGCAGCTGGACGATCATCTGGCGCAGCGCCTTGGGTGTATAGACCAGCAGTGGTGTAGGTTTGGTATTGGCGGTCATGCCGACGTATGCTATGCAATTAGCAGAAGCGCTCAAGTGCGCAACGAACGAGAAAAAGTCGTGCAAAGCGGGAGTACGTTTCATCTTACTGCTTACTCCCGACAGATGTCAAACAAAACTGCAAAGGAGGGTAACGTGCAGGTGAGCACACTTCCTGATGACCCGGCCCGATCGAGCGGCGCCTCGCCACGGACCCGGCCGAGCTTTTTGCGTTCGGTCTGGTTCGAGTTGCTGGGATTACTCCTCTTCGTGGCCATCTTCAATCTCCTGCCCGGCATTGGCGGCAGGCTCAATGATGCCGGCTTGGTGCTGCTCGGTATGGTGCTGGCTCTCGTGCCGGCCGTGCTCTGGCTGCTTTTCTTCTACCGCATGGATCGCGCTGAGCCGGAACCCAAGCGGCTGGTCATCGGCGTCTACCTGGCTGGGGGCTTGCTCGCTGCGGCGCTGTATATCCCGCTCTTCGGCTATCTCTTTGCCGTCGATAGCTGGCTGCCATACGACTGGTGGTCGGAACTCCTGGGCGGGACGCTGGTCATAGGCATGGTGGCGATGGCTATCGTCTATGCCGCTGTCCGGGTGGTCGTCTTCGACAATCCGGAATTCGACGAACGGCTCGATGGCATCCTCTACGCTGTTGCCGCAGGGTTGGGTGTGGCGACAGTCAACAACTTTGCCTACGTGTTGCAACATGGTGGTGTGGACCTGGATGTCGGCTCGATCCGGATGGTCACCAATACACTGGGCTATGCCAGCGCTGCGGCTGTCCTCGGCTACTTTCTCGGCCAGGCACGCTTCGAAAAGGTGCCTATCTTCTACCTGCCCCTGGGTGTGCTGTTCGGGGCGTTGCTGACCGGACTCTATTTCTTCATCCTCGACCGGGCCGGTGCAGCATCGCTCACTGGCGACCCGTGGCGCGACCTGCTGTTGGGGTTTTTTCTGGCGCTGGTGACAATGGCTGCCGTGGCCTGGCTGGTTCGGCGATCCGATGAGGAGACCCTACGCGTCTCTCGGGTCGTCGGCGACGGCGATCGCTGGGAAGGGTTGCCTGCGGAAAACAGTGTTGCGGAAGGAGATCGCTGATGGCACTCTGGATCGATCGGATCATCAAACCCAGCGTGACCCACGCGGCGCCTTCGCCGAGCGATCGGGCGCGCAACGACATCGCTGTAGTGGGAACGGTGCTCTTTGCCCTGCTGCTGGCGTTGGGTATCCGCAATCAGGTCTACACGGCCAGCAAAATCACGACGCTCGATGCCGGCACGTTGCGCCTCGCCTACCCCGAACGTTGGGCGGCTCGCCAGGGCGATGAGTCGATCTTCAGGGCTGTCAACCTGGGTAGCACCAGCACCTACGACGCGCGCATCGACGTGGTGTCGCGCCCCTTGCGTGAGGGCGAGAGCCTCGAACTGGCGCGCTTCGATCACGGATTGAAGCTTGCGTCGAGCCTGAACAGCTACCGCGAGCTGGAAGCGACCGAAATGCAGGTGCTCAACGGGGAGCCGGCCCTCGTCGCTACGTACGCCTTTGTCGCCGACCCCTCTGCTGCTGGCGGCGCGCCCGACCTGCCGGTAGTCGTCGAAGGGCAGGATGTCATGTTCGTGCTCGATGATCGGTTCTACGTCGTCTCGCTGACGGCTGATGCCGCGGAGTGGGCAGCCAGTGCCCGTGACTTTGCCGTGGTTACCACTAGCTTGCGACTGTCTGCTGCACCGGACAGGGTGCCTGCGACCGGCTTCCAGGACGGGTCCGATGCCGAGCAAGGAGGGAACTGATGGCTGTCCGCACCATTCGTCACCTGTACCGTCTGCTGCACAATCCGCTGCTTCTGTTGGCCGGGATAGTGGTGGCCACCTATGTTCTAGGGGGCGCCTTTGCGGCCGAACCGGCCAGGGCTGTCGAACGCACGGCTCTCCAGCAGGCGCTCAAGGCTACGGTGCTCGTCCTCGTGCCGAACGACAGCGGCGATCTCTACGATTCTGGCAGCGGCACGATCATGGATGCCGAGAAAGGCTTTATCCTCACCAATTTCCACGTGATGGGCGATCCGGAGACGGGAAAGCTTTTCAACCAGGAAGGACTGGCAGCCATCGGTGTCATGCCGACCGATCTGCGCAGTGCCCCTATCCTTCGCTACAAGGCGCGCGTGATCGGCCACGATGTCGATCTGGACCTGGCGCTCCTGCAGGTGATCGGCAGGGTCGACGATGCCTCGGCCGCCCTGCCTGCCAACCTGGGACTCACGACCTTGCCGCGCGGCAACAGCGACGACCTGCTCCCCGGTGACCGGCTGGCCGTCATCGGCTACCCTGGGTTGGGTGGCGCTACCGTCACCTATACCGAAGGCGTCGTGTCAGGGTTCCTCGATGAGGACCTGGACGGCGAATACGAGTGGATCAAGACGGATACTGAGATCAACCCCGGCAACTCGGGTGGGCTGGCCATCGACAGCAACGGCGCATTTGTCGGCGTGCCGACGGCCGGCTACTCGCGCGCCGATGTGGCGGGGAAAATCAGCCTGGTGCGGCCGGGCTCGCTGGCCCTGCGTTTCTACGATAGCGCAGTCCTGAGCCAGGGCAACGAGGGTCAGGATACTGGGCACTCGGCCGCACTGGGGCGCGAGCGCAGCACGAGCGTGTCGTCGGTGACATTCGGCGACAAGGTCGATCGCCAGAATCGTATCGTGGCGCCGACGACGACCCTGCCGAGCGGCACGACCGATCTCTATGTCAGCTTCGAGTATGCGGGCTTTCGCAATGGACAGACCTTTGCCTATGTGTGGACCATTGACGGTGAGCCGGCGTACGATGATTCGTTTGCGTGGCGCGACGGCAGCAGTGGGGTCAACTGGCTACATCTCTACAGCGACGGCGGTCTGCCCGATGGGTTGTATGAGATTACCATGGCTCTCGACGGCAGGCCCCTATACACAGGGACAGTCGCCGTGGGCGCCACTCAGCGCTCCGTCGGCACGGCTACATTCGGGCCGATTGTCTTTGCGGGGGAGATAACCGATGAGGGGAAGCCCGTCAACAGCGGCAACACCTTTCTGGATGTCAAAACCGTCTATGGAGTCTTTTCGGTCAGCAATATGGCAAAGGGCACGCCGTGGCGCACGCGCTGGCTCTACGACGGCGACGAAGTGCTGAGCGAGGCGGACGTTTGGGAGGCTGACGATATCCAGTCGTCTTGGGTGAGCCTGACCCATCCCGATGGTCTGCCGCTGGGCGACTTTGCACTGGAACTCTACATCGGCAACAGCCTAGCCCAGCGTGGCAGCTTCACGGTTGCCGAGCGCAGGGCCGGCCTGCGCGACAGCAGCATCCATGTGACCGGTGTCGTGCGCGAGGTGGACAACAGCCGGCGCACCATTTCCGGTGCGCTGATCGCGTTGCTCAAACCGGGCGTCACGGTTCAGGCATGGGTGGGGAGCGACTTTGACGAAAGTCTGGTGGTGGCCAGCGGCTCGAGTACACGCGGGGGCAAGTTCCAGCTGAACGCCAAGGTCACGCCGGGCGAGCGCTACGGACTTGTCGTGGTTCATGACCAGTACAAGCCGATTACTGTCGATGACTACCAGATTCCGGCCAGCGCAACCGACCCGTACGAACTGGATGTGACGATGCAGCGGAAATAAGTGCAGCGGGCCAATTACAGCCCCTGCCACAGGGCAGCCAGCAGCGCCACGCGGCCGGGAATCTCATCGACCAGGATGTGCTCGTGGTCGGCATGCGCGCCGTCGCCGGGTACGCCCAATCCATCGAGCGTGGGGATGCCCAGGGCACCGGTGAAGTTGCCGTCGCTGCCGCCGCCTGTACTGCCTTCGGCCAGCTCCATGCCCAACTGCCGGCCGATTTCCTGGACGCGTCTAAAGAGCGCGGCGGTTGCCTTGCGTTCCAGCGGTGGCCGGTTCAGTCCGCCTGAGACCCGCACCTCGGCACCGGGCAGCACGGGACGCAGCGCGGCCATGGTTTGCACCAGGCGATCGGCTTCGGCCTGCGTCCATACGCGCGTGTCGACCTGAGCCACCGCCCGCGCCGGCACCACGTTGGTCGCTGTGCCGCCTTCGATGGTTCCTACGCTCAGGGTGGTGCCGGCCGCTCGATCCGCCAGGGCATGGATGGCCAATAGCTGGTGCGCCATCTCCTCGATGGCGTTGATTCCTTTGTATGGGTCGACGCCGGCATGGGCGGCCCGGCCAATGGTCTCCACGGTGAAAGTGCCCGTTCCCTTGCGCTCCGTCTTGAGCACGCCGCCAGGCAACGGCGATTCCATGACCAGCACGTAGGCTGACTGGCGGGCTTCTTCCTCGATCAGCGCACGTGAGGTGCCGCTGCCAATTTCTTCGTCCGATGTGATGAGCACCGTCAGCGGGCGCGGCAGGGACATATCGAGGTCGCGCACGGCTCGCAGCCCGTACTCGACCAGCGCCAGGCTTGTCTGCATGTCGAAGATACCGGGACCGTAGGCCTTGCCGTCCTGGATGCGGAAGGGATGGGTCGCCAGTGAGCCGACTGGCCAGACCGTGTCGTAGTGGCAGAGCACGAGCGCCGGTTGCTCTGTTGTGTTGCCGTGGGCGAAGCGCGCCCGCACATGGTTGCCGCCTGCTGCGTTGGGCAGAATTTCGACCGCAGCGCCGGCCTCAGCCAACCGCCCGGCCAGCAGGTCGGCAAAGACATCCAGGCGCGACTTGTCGTGGCTGGGCGTTTCCTGTGTGACGAGCCGTTCGATGGTTTGCAGAATCTGCGGTAGACGGGTGAGGGTGTATGGAAGAAGCGCCTCAGCGGTCATCGGCCTGCTCTTTCGGGAATCCTACCAACTGCGCGGGCTCAGGTGCGCCTGCCCGTCGGCGTGATAGCTCGAACGCACCAGCGGCCCGCATTCCATCCACCGGAAGCCGCGCGCCTCCCCCTCTTCCTTGAGCCGGCCAAATTCGTCGGGCGTGTAGTAGCGCTCGATGGGCAGGTGGAAGCGGCTGGGCTGCAAGTATTGGCCGATGGTCATGATGTCGACGTCGTGGGCGCGCAGGTCGTCCATCACCTGCAAGATCTCGTCCCACTGTTCGCCCAGGCCGACCATGATGCCCGACTTCGTGAGCGCTTCACTGTCCATGCGCTTGGCGCGCTGGAGCAACTCCATACTGCGCATGTATTTTGCCTGCGGCCGCACGGTGCGATAGAGGCGCGGCACGGTCTCCGTGTTGTGGTTGAGGATTTCCGGCCGCGCGTCCATGACGACCTGCAAGGCAGTCCAGTCGCCTTTGAAGTCTGGAATCAGGACCTCGACCGTGCAGCCGGGCACGAGTTGGCGAATCCAGTAGAGGCTCTCGGCGAAGACCCAGGCGCCGCCGTCCGGCTGCTCGTCGCGGTTGACGCTGGTCAGCACGGCATGGTTGAGCCCCATCGCCCGGATCGACTCGGCGACGCGGCGCGGCTCGTCCGGATCGAGCAGGCTGGGCCGGCCTGTCTTGATCTTGCAGAAGCCACACGAGCGTGTGCACGTGTCGCCCATGAGCAGGAAGGTCGCCGTGCCGCGCCCCCAGCACTCGCCGATGTTGGGGCACATGGCCTCTTCGCAGACAGTGTGCAGGCGCTGGCCGCGAAAGAGGCTGGTCAGTTCGCGGTATTTGGGGCTGTCGGCCGCCCGCACGCGCAGCCATTCCGGCCGCCGGCCGCGCGTCAGGTTGCCGGCTGGCGCAACAGGCGCCGGCTCGAGCGTGATAGTGCCGTATTCGTTATGAGAAGTAGTCATGGATACTCAACAGATTGTTCGATATGGACTGGGTGGATGGCAGCGTTCGCTGCCGCTGCGAACATTGTAGCATAGGACGTCAATCCTGGGTATGACACTGTCTGCCAACGGTTTTCTCGCCTTCGAGCGCAACGAGACGACGGACTTCTGCGTCGCTGTGGGCAATGAGGGTGACCGCCGTCGCCATGCCAATATAGAGCCAGAAAAGTACCGTCATGTGCGGGTAGGTCAAGTTGAACCAGTAGTGGTCGAAGATGCCGCTGACCAGCGCACCGAGGATGGCGCCTGCATAGCCGAGCAGGAGCGCTTCCAGGCGCGGGCTGAGCCGGCGGCGCCACGCCTGCACAACCATGCTGAAGAAGCCGATCATGACCGCAGCAAACAGGGCCAGTCCGATGATGCCCATGTTCTCGGCGATGATCAGGTAGAGCATGCTCACGCCCAGATAGATGTCCAGGTCTGGCGTGCCCGTGAAGCCGACGCCAAAGAGCGGGTAGCGCTCGATGAGGATCAGTGCGTCTTTGTATTCGCCAAATCGCATTTGCGTGGCGAGGTCCTGTCCTGCCAGGCCTTCCAGCAGCCGCGCCACGTACTCCTGCGTGATGGGCAGCAGCAGGAGCAAGATCCCTGCCATGATGGCGAGCGGAATGAGCCTGCGATACTTCAGCACGGCCAGCAACGCCACCGCCGATGCCAGTCCCAGCAACGCCGAACGGCTGTAGGTCAGATAGAGCGCCAGCGTTGCCGTCGCCAGCATCACAGCGGTCAGCGCGCGCGGGAAGATGGGTTTGCTGGAGACGATCTGCGGCGTCAGCAGCGCTGCTACCAGGATCATCATCCCCCCCAGCACGTTGGGGTCGACTGCCGTGCCGATCGCGCGCAGGGTGCCGTTGGGGTCATCCTCGATGAAGCGGAGCGCGCCAAAGCCGCCGGGATAGTCAAAGCGCGCCATACGGTCGAGGATACCGACCGTGATTTCTTGCGGCAGGACGTAAAAGATCACAGCCAGCGCCGCTGCGCCCCAGCCGGCCAGCAGCACCCAGCGCGTGACCCAGACCGCTTTGTCCTCGCTGCGCACGGCGTTGATCGTGACGAAAAACAGTGCCACGCCGATCAGGATTTCGAGGAAGCGACGCAGCAGAAACGTGTTGGCTGGGCTGTGTGTCAGTCCCAGCGCAAAGCTGAAGAGCGCAAACAGCATGAAGAGCGCCACCAGCAGCCCGATCGGCGATGCAATGAACTCGGTTTGCTGGCCGATGACCAGCTTGAAGAGCCAGACGAAAAAGAGCGCGCCCAGCGCCACATCTAGAAAAGTGGGCTTGAAGCCGATCGAGAAGGGCAGGCTGGCAAATGGGACGAGAAAGACCACGCCGCATAACGCCACAAAGCCCCAGTCCGTGTCGTTGAGGATCAGCACGCCGCCGAGGATCGCCGCTGCCACCACCAGGGCCAGCAGCGGGCCGGCCACGCCGATGAAAAGGGTGATCAACAGCAGCCCGGCGGCCATGAGCGCCCCTACGGCACCCCCGCGCAGCAGGGGATTGGGTGAGAAGAGCGACTTCTCGACGGTCTGATAGGTACGCTGTAACACGGTGGCTCCTGTATGGATATCCCTGCGGCCCATGGTGCGCTATTGTACCTCATGGATCCGGAGAAACTGAAGGCTGGCCTGCTCGCTGTCAACGGTGCGCAGCGCCAGGAGATGTTGTAGAGGGGCAGCGCTTCCTGCTTTGCTTGAGCAATGGAGGCGGGTGCCGGCTGCCGCTGTTGGCTGCCCGATCAGATGTGGTAAAATGTTGGCATTCCTGGATAGGCTCTCGTAAGGCTAGGATGAATGATGCTTTGGATATTCCCGAAATTGTCCGGCAACTTCTGAGCAATCTGGAAGCGCACGACTACGGAACTGTAGAAGAATCGCTGCTTGAGGCCTCCTTGGCATGGAGTGAAAGCAGCCTCAGTCAGCTTC
>CAIRNL010000077.1 GCA_903879975.1 uncultured Chloroflexota bacterium
CATCGTCAACATCGCATCGATCAATTCGCTCGTGATCAGCAACATTGCCCCCCGCCACAACACACCTTACTGCGTCGCCAAAGCGGGTGTTGCCCAACTGACGCGCGGCATGGCTGTCGACTGGGCTCCCTATGGCATCCGAGCCAATGCCATTGCGCCGGGCACCATGCTCACCGCCCAGACGGCCGCCAGCCGGCAATATCCGGAGATCGTCGAACGCATCATCGCCAACACGCCCATGAAACGCTATGGAGAGGAGGAAGAGATCAAGGGCTTGATCGTCTATCTGGCATCCCCTGCGTCTTCGTTCATGACCGGCAGCCTGGTCGTGATGGACGGTGGAACAACCATCTGGTAGAGAGTTTTCAGGGTGCACCTGAAAGGATAGCATTGAGGAGGAGATGTGGAATCAGTGCCACTGATGGGCGCACGCGTTGCGCCAGATGACCTTACCCAGTTGTGCATCGAGGCGATGCGCCTGACTGGATTGAACGAAGAAGATGCCAGGCTGACCGCCGAGGTGCTGGTCACCACGGACACACTGGGTACATTCACCCACGGCACCCGCCAGCTGCGCGGGCTGCTGAAGAATTTTCGGAGTGGCCGGCTCCATGCGGCCGCGCACGAAGCGATCGTGGCCGAGGGGCCGGCGTGGGCCATTGTGGACGCCCACTATGCCATGCCGCCAGCCGTCTCCTACCGCTGCATGCAGCTGGCCATGCGCAAGGCGAAAGCGAGCGGCATCGGCTACGTCGGTGTCCGCCATAGTAGCCACTACGGTGCCGCCGGCTTCTACGCCAATCTGGCTGCACGAGGCGACATGTTTGGTCTCTCCATGTGCAACGTGGATCCGTGTATGACTGTGCCAGGCTCCAAGGGGCGTGTGCTCGGCACCAACCCCATCGCGTATGCCGCGCCGGCGGGCGAAGAGAAGCCGGTCTATCTGGATGTTGCCACCAGCGCCGTGGCTGCTACGAAGATTTACGCCGCCAAGGCGCTGGGCCAGCCGATCCCTGGCAATTGGCTGGTCGACGAGGATGGGCTGCCCACCAGCGACTACAGCAATTTCCCAGAAAAAGCCGTTCAGGTGCCGATGGCCGGACACAAAGGGTATGGGCTGGCCGTCATGGTCGAGATCCTGACCGCGGTGCTCACCGGCGCGGCCGTGATGAGCGGGGTCAGCAGCTGGGTGCTGGACTCGCCGAACCCGACCGACGAAGGGCACGCCTTCATCGCCATTGACATCGGCCAGATCATGCCGCTCGGCGAATTCAAAAGCCGGATGGACGGCATGATTCGTGAGATCAAGTCAGCGCCGCTGGCCAAAGGCGCGGATCGCATCTACCTGCCCGGTGAGATCGAATTGGAGCGCCAGGAAACGGCGCTGGCCCAAGGAATTGTCCTGCCACCGGATGTGGTTGCCAGCCTGCGCGGTCTGGCTGAAGATGTCGGATTGGATGCGGCCAGCCTCTTCAAGGCCTGAAGGGAGAGGATGCAGGGAGCGGGATTTTCGGGCACCGCCGCCGCCGAGAAGGCGAACTTGCAAAATCCTGTTTTCTGTCGCCCTTGACTTGAGTGGCCCGCTGGCCGTGATTCTGTCAGTTCACAGGGCTGCAGGATGAGGATTGACGCGCTACGAGTATTACTTCGCACAGAATGATAGGAATCGGTGCTATGGTTCACCCACTTTTTGACCTGACTGGCCGTGTTGCGCTCGTGTCGGGCGCGGCACAGAATATGGGCCGCGCCTCCGCCATTGCGCTGGCTGAAAGCGGCGCTGACCTGTTGATCGCGGACGTCAACGAGCAGGGCCTGCTGGAAACGGCTGCGGCGATCCGTTCGTTGGGACGCTCAGCAGTCCCTGCCGTCTATGATGTCTGGGAGGAGGCTCAGATTCGAGCCATGTATCAGCAACTCGACCGGGATTTCGGCCAGATCGACGTGGTCGTGAACATTCCTGGCGGCAACATGCTCGGTCATCCTGAGGAAATTACTGTCGACCATTTCATGCAAGTGATTCAGGCCACCCTGGTCAGTAAGTTCATCTCGTGCCAGGAAGCAGGCCGGCGCATGCTGGCGCGCGGCAAGGGCAGCATCATCAATATGTCTTCCATCGGGGGTGTGCGCACCTTGGGGCGCGGCAACTTTGCCTACAGTATCGGCCAGGCGGGCGTCGTTCAGATGACTCGCGAATTGAGCACCGAATGGTCGGACCGCGGTGTGCGTGTCAACGCCATTGCCCCAGCCCAGATCACCAATCCGGGCTTCGAAGTGCGAATGGACAACACACCGGGCCTGCGCGAGCGCTTTTTGCGCGGCATTCCGATGGGGCGTATGGGGGTGCCCGACGATATCAAGGGCATTGTCATGTTTCTTGCCTCTGACGCCTCCGGCTATGTCACCGGCTCAGTGATCGGCATGGACGGCGGCAATCTGGCGATGGGCGCCAATGCCACGATTGGCCGCAAGGAGGCCTGAGCATTCCATCAATCTCACAATCACTCGTCAAAGGAGTAGTTCTATGGCGCAGTACAAAGTGGTCATCACCGACTTCGGCGATCCGGACCACAGTCTCGAAGCGGGTGTTCTCCGCGACTCGGGGCTCGACATCAACCTGGTCCGCCTGCAGACCCGAGAACCGGCCGAACTGATTCCGCATGTCACGGATGCGGACGCCATCATCGTGCAGTGGGCTACCATCAACCGCACGGTCATCGAAGCGATGACCTGCTGCAAAGTGATCTCCCGTTATGGGATCGGCGTCGATATGGTGGACCTGCAGGCCGCAGGCGAACATGGCATCCCAGTGGCCAACGTGGCGGACTTTTGCATCGAAGAGGTCAGCGACTCCACGATTGGTTTCATCTTCGATCTGGGCCGGCGCACGTTCATCCTGGATCGATTTGTGCGCTCCGGCGGATGGGGTTCGGGGCGTCCGATACCGGCGTGGCCGCCGCCGCGCCTGCGCGGTCAGGTGCTCGGGATCGTCGGGCTGGGCAATATTGGCCGTGCCGTGGCTCGCAAGGCTGCCTGTCTCGGACTCAATCTGCTCGGCTACGATCCCTACATTGCGCCCGCAGCGGCTGCTGAACTGGGCGTGGAATTGACATCGCTGGAGGAGTTGCTGCGCCGGTCGGATTTCGTGACATTGCACTGTCCCCTGGACGCCGAGACGCGCGGATTGATCGGCGCCCCACAACTGGCGCAGATGAAGCCGGCTGCCTGTCTCATCAATATGGCACGTGGCCCGATCGTCGTTCAGTCTGCGCTCTATGATGCGCTGGTCAATCACCAGATCATGGCGGCGGCGCTGGACGTGCTCGAACAGGAGCCTCCGGCACCTGACGATCCGTTCCTGCAACTGGACAATCTGATCGTGACGCCGCACTCGTCGAGTGCATCGATCCAGTCCGTCATTCGGCTGCGCAGCGATGCGGCCCAGAATGTCGTAGACATGTTCAACGGCATGCTCCCGCGCTCGATTGTCAATCGCAAGGCGCTGGGGTGGGTGTAAAAGGATCTGGGCGGGGGTTGGGTACCTGCTCTTGACCTGCCATCATCTGTAAAGAGTTCTAGCGGTAAGGGAAGTGAGGTGTTTTGTGCAACGCAATCTTGCCAAACAAAAGCTACTCGCCGGAAAGCCGGCCATAGGCGTTTTTGCCGCAGTTCGCTCGGCGCTCGCAGCAGGAATGCTCGCCCGCTCCGGTCTAGACTATGTCCTGATCGACAATCAGCACGGCGAGTGGGATGACGTCAGCCGGATCGACGCCATGCGCGCGATCTATCTGCAGAATGTGACGCCGATGACGCGCGTCCGCATCAATGACTACAGCGCGATCGGCCGGGCGCTGGACTCAGGCGCGCTCGGCGTGATTGTCCCGATGGTCAGCACAGTGGCTGAGGCAAGCGCGGCTGCCTTTGCCATGCGTTATCCGCCGCATGGGGGGCGCTCGGCGGCTGACAACCTTGCGGTCAACCTGGGCAAGGATTACGGTGCCTGGGCGAATGAGGAGGTCTTCCTGGCTGTGCAGATCGAAACGGCGGAAGGCCTGGCGAACGCCGATGCGATCATGGCCGTCGCGGGAGTCGATGGCTGTCTGCTTGGACCGGCCGATCTGGCACTCTCCCTGGGTGTTGCGCAAGGTTCGCCGGAACACACGGAAGCCGTCCTGCGTATCCTCCAGGCGTGTCAGCGTGCGGGCAAAATTCCTGGCATCTTTGCCGGCACCCCTGCACTGGCCCGCCGCTGGATCGAGCACGGCTATCAGTTCGTCACCGTTGGTGCCGACACACGTCTCCTGGAGAGTGCGGCCCAGCAGATCTTGTTGGAAGTGAATAGCGGTACTGCCTAGCGCGCTCGGCCCCCTCTGCGCCAGCAGATTCATCCTGCTCCCCGCTCACACCCTGTGTGACAGCCACCTACATATATTGGGCGGATGTTCACGGATATTTTCTTGATCCGCGAACATCCGTCCATCCTCTTGAATCTCTTCGACATTCTGTGCTGCGCGCCGCTGCCCGGGCGAGTCGGCAGTCACGTTGGGACGTGATCTGGGGCTTCCGAAAAAGCATTGTCTTTCCCATGAATACGTGATAGAGTGCAGTCAGGCGGTGCGTTATGGAGATACAGAAAATATCACGTTCGTGATTTCCAAAGATGTACTTAGCCGCCTAAGTAAATTGACAGAAAGCGAGCATCGCATGGCTGCACCCGATCCTCCCGCTTCTCTATCTACGCTGCACGCCTGCGCGTGGCCCCGGCGACGATGACCAAGATGATCCAGAGCATCTCACGCGTCTACCTGACCGCCGCACAACGTGTCCCGTTGCGCAGTTTCCTGGAACGCCTGCGCGCCAACCTGCACCGCGCCGTCGGCGCAACGAGCGCGCAGTAACCGGCCATGCAGGCGACACGCAAACTGGCTGCGTTTCTGCGCCCCTACTGGTTCTGGTCCACCTTGGCGCCGCTGCTGATGGTGCTCGAAGTGGCCATGGATTTGACCCAGCCGTGGCTCATGGCGCGCATCATCGACGAGGGGATCGCGCGGCAGGACATTGCGCTCGTCCTGCGCACGGGCGGGCTGATGGTGGCCGCCGCCGCCGCCGGTCTCATCGGCGGCATGGCGTGCACCGTGTTCGCCGTGCTCGCCGCGCAGGGCTTCGGCGCTGACCTGCGCCACACGCTTTTTGCCAAGGTACAGTCGCTCTCCTTCGGCAACCTCGACGAACTGGAGACCGGTAAACTCATCACGCGTCTCACCAGCGACGTGACGCAGGTGCAGGAACTGGTCATGATTCTGCTGCGTATCCTGGTGCGCGCGCCGCTGCTCATGGTGGGTAGCCTGGTCATGGCGGTGCTGACCAGCGCGCAGCTCGCCCTCCTCTTTCTGGCCCTGCTGCCCGCCATCCTACTCCTGCTCGTCTGGATCGTCCGCAGGACACTGCCCCTCTTCGCCGGTGTGCAACAGCGCCTGGATGCCGCCAACGTGATCCTGCAGGAAAATCTGGCCGGCGTGCGCGTCGTCAAGGCCTTCGTGCGCAATACCTACGAACGGCTGCGGTTTGGCCGTGCCAACGACGACCTCATGCATCAGAACATCCGCGCAGTGCGCACCATGGCGATTACCATGCCTCTGGTCATGTTCATGCTCAATGCGGGCGTAGTGGCCGCACTTTGGTTTGGGGGCGTCAAGGTGCAGCAGGGCGAGCTGCAGGTGGGCCAGGTGATCGCCTTCATCAACTACCTGACGCAGACCCTCATGGCGTTGACGATGGTGAGCATGCTCGTCATGCGCGTGGCGCGCGCCGAGGCGTCGGCCGCGCGCATTGGTGAGGTGCTGGCGAGCACGCCGCATGTCCGGAATGGCCCGGGCGCTGTGGCCGCAGCCGTGTCGCACGGCCGCGTTGCCTTCGAGCATGTGCGTTTCGCCTACAACGGCGACGAGAAAGAACCGGTGCTGACGGACATCGATTTCACAGCCGAGCCGGGTGAGACGGTTGCCATCCTCGGCGCGACGGGTTCGGGCAAATCCAGTCTCGTGCATCTCATTGCGCGCTTCTACGATGTGAGCGGCGGGCGCATCACGGTCGACGGCGTGGACGTGCGCGATTGGGAGCAGAGCGCGCTGCGCCGCTGTATTGGCATAGCGCTGCAAGACCCCGTTCTCTTCAGCGGGACGATCCGCGACAACATTCGCTACGGACGGCCTGCCGCCGGCGAGGGCGAGGTGGTCGCAGCGGCGCAGCGCGCCCAGGCACATGACTTCATCATGGCGTTGCCGGGCGGCTACGAGGCGCAGGTCGGCCAGCGCGGGGTCAACCTGTCGGGCGGGCAGAAGCAGCGCCTCGCCATTGCCCGCGCGCTGCTGACCGATCCGTCGATCCTCATCCTGGATGACAGCACCAGCGCCGTCGATGTGGCCACCGAGGCGCTCATCCAGGAGGGGCTGGCCGAGGCGCGTCGCGGACGCACGACCTTCATGGTGGCGCAGCGCATCAGCACGCTGCTCACGGCCGACAAAATTCTCGTGCTGGACGACGGCCAGATCGTCGCAGCCGGCGACCATCGCACACTGTTGGCGTCGAGCGATATCTACCGCGAGATCTACGCCTCGCAATTGGAGCCGGAATTGCTGCCGAACGACGCTGCTGTGCCCGATCCGGCTACGGCTGTGCACGACGGCACTGACAGCCAGGAGGGGCACCGTGGCTGATTCTGCTCCGCATGCGGAGCAGGCGACCCGCGATCTGCCGCCGCTGATGGGGCGCGGCGGCCCGCCCATGGCGCGGTTGATGGAGAAGCCGGAACCCGCCAAGGATGTGCGCAGCACGTTGTTGCGGCTGTGGGGCTATCTGCGCCGCCAGCGGCTGGCGCTGATCGGCACGGCCACGATTGTTGTTGCCAACGCCGGGTTGGCGGTGTTGGGACCCTACCTCCTGGGTGTGGCGATCGACGATGCGTTGCTGCCCGGCGACCTGGCAAAGCTGGCGCAGGTCGGACTGCTGATGCTGGGTGTCTACGCGCTGAACGCCTTCTTCACCTGGCTGCAAACATTCATCATGGCAGGCGCGGCGCAGCGCACGGTGCGCGACCTGCGCGCCGATCTCTTTGACCGGCTGCAGGATCTGCCGCTGCGCTATTTTGACACCAACCCGCACGGCGATCTTATGAGCCGGCTCACCAACGACATCGAAGCGATCAACATGGTGCTCTCCGAGAGCGTCACGCAGTTGTTCTCAGGCGTACTCAGCCTCCTGGCCATCGCCGCCATGATGGTGGGACTCAACCCGCCCCTGGGGCTGGCCGTGCTGCTGACGATGCCGGTGCTGATCACGCTGCTGACGCGGCTGTTGGTGCGGCGCACGCGCGCGGCCTTCCGCGCCCAACAGGCCACGCTCGGCGCGCTCAACGCCCTGATCGAGGAAACGATTTCCGGCCAGCGCGTGGTGAAGGCCTATGGCCGTGAGGCAGCGGTCATTGCGCAGTTCGACGCGGCGAACCGTTCCGTTCGCCAGGCAGCGACGCAGGCGCAGATCTTCGCCGGCTTCATGGGGCCGATCACCAACTTCGTCAACAACGTGGGGCTGGCCATCCTGGGGGGCGTGGGCGGCTGGATGGTGATCCGCGGGATGGCCACCGTGGGGACGATTGCCAGCTTCATCCATTACAGCCGCCAGTTTGACCGGCCGCTCAACGAGATTGCCACCCTCTTCAACACCATCCAGGGGGCGGTGGCCGGCGCGGAGCGGGTCTTCGAGCTGATCGACGAGACGCCGGAGCAAGTGGCCGCGCCCTCGCCGGCACAATCTGCACCGATTGCCGGCGACGTGTTCTTCGACGACGTGAGCTTTGCCTATGTGCCTGCGACGCCCGTGCTGCGGCATGTCAGCCTGCATGCCCGCCCCGGCCAGACCGTGGCGCTGGTCGGTCCGACGGGGGCGGGCAAGACGACTCTCGTCAACCTGCTCACTCGCTTCTACGACGTGGACAGCGGGCGCATCCTGGTCGACGGCGCCGACATTCGCACCGTGGACCGCTACGCGCTGCGCCGGCAACTGGGCATCGTCCTGCAGGATACCTATCTATTTACGGGCACGGTGCTGGAGAATATACGCTATGGCCGGCTCGACGCCAGCGACGAGGAGGTCTTTGCTGCGGCGCGACTGGCGAATGCGGCGCAGTTCATTCACCGCCTGCCGCACGGCTACGCCACACTGCTCTCGGAGCGTGCCAGTAACCTGAGCCAAGGTCAGCGCCAGTTGCTGGCCATCGCCCGCGCCCTCCTCGCCGACCCGCGTATCCTGATTTTGGACGAGGCAACGAGTAGCGTGGACACGCGCACCGAGCAGCAGATTCAGGAGGCCATGCTGCGCCTGATGGCAGGACGCACCAGTTTTGTCATTGCCCACCGCTTGAGCACCGTCCGCAACGCCGACCAGATCCTGGTGCTGCGCCACGGCGAAATCGTGGAACGGGGGACACACGCCAGCCTGCTGGCCGAGCGTGGCTTCTACGCCGATCTCTACACCAGCCAATTTCGCGGCCAACCGATGCTGCCGCTCCAGCCGGCTATGCCCGGTCGACGTTGATCTCCTCCAGCGAACCGGTCTCCAGGTAGACGATGCGCTCGCCGATGTTGGTCACAAGGTCGCCGACGCGCTCCAGCTCGCGCGCGGCGCGCAGGAGTTCGTAGGTTGCCTCGACCTTGTCAGCGCTGGCCGCGTCGGCCATCTGTTCCATAATCTGGGTGAAGACGCGAGCGTAGAACGCGTCGACCTCGTCGTCCTGCCTGGCGAGGATGCGCGCCAGGTCCACGTTTTTGCGCGCAAAGGCCACCATGACCTGGCTCAACATCTTCGTGACCAGTTCCCCCATCTGCGTAAGTTCGGGCGGATAGAACGCCACCGGCGTCGCCTGCAGGCGCGGCACGACTTTGGCGACGCCTTTGGCCTGATCCCCGATGCGCTCCAGGTCGACGATGATATTCATGGCCGTCGTGATCGCGCGCAGATCCCGTGCGGCTGGCTGCTGTGTGACGATGAGCGAGAAGCATTTCTCCTCGATATCGAAGCGGGTGCGGTTGACCAGACGGTCGGCCGCGCTGACCTCTTTGGCCTTGGCCGCGTCGAGTTGGGCGAATGCCTCCAAGGCCAGCTTGAGTTCTGCCTCCACCAGCTTGCCCATGCGCAGGATTTCGTCGTTCAGCTCATTCAATTTGCGTTCGAAGTGGGCGCGTACGGTCATGCATTTCTCCTAAAGTGATGGGATGTAGAAGCCAGAATTTTCGGGCGCCGCCGCTGCCGAGAAGATGAACTGGCAAAATCCTGGTTTCGATCGACCTATACTTTAGCCGCGGCGGCCTGTAATGTAGGCCTCGGTGAGCGCCATCTTGGGGGCGCTGAACAGGCTTTCCGTCGCGTTGAATTCTACCAGCTCGCCCAGCCAGAAGAAGCCGGTATAGTCCGACGCGCGTGCCGCCTGTTGCATATTGTGTGTCACAATCACGATAGTGTACTGCTCGGACAGGCGCCGCATGAGCTCTTCCACACTCAGCGTCGCCACTGGATCGAGCGCCGAGCAGGGTTCGTCCATGAGGATGACTTCCGGTTTGACGGCGATGGTGCGGGCGATGCACAGCCGCTGCTGCTGGCCGGGGTTGAGTTCCAGCGCCGGGTCGCGCAGGCGATGCTTGACTTCGTCCCACAGCGCTGCACTCTGCAGGCTTTCTGCCACGATGTGGTCGAGCTCGTCGCGGTGCTTTGCCATGCCGACGACGCGCGGGCCAAAGGCGACGTTGTCGTAGATGCTCTGCGGGAAGGGGTTGGGGCGCTGGAAGACCATGCCGATCTGCTGGCGCAGTTCCACCACGTCCACGTCTGCTGCGTAGATGTTGCTGCCGTCGAAGCGCACCTCACCCTCGGCGCGCGTGCCGCGAATTGTGTCGTTCATCCGGTTGAGGCAGCGCAGAAAGGTCGACTTGCCGCAGCCCGACGGCCCGATCAACGCCGTGATGGCGTTGGCACGAATGGCGAGATTCAGCCCTTTCAGTGCCTGAAAATTGCCATAATAGAAATTGAAATCGCATACTTCGATCTTGTTGCTCATGCTCGTTCGCCAAAGCGATCCATTTCTCCACCGTTCCTCAGCCGAAGCGCCCGGTGATGTAGTCTTCTGTGCGTTTGTCCTGGGGATGGACGAATACGCGCTCGGCGTGCCCTGCCTCGACCAGTTCGCCGTCGAGCAGGAAGGCGGCCTGGTCCGCAACGCGCGCGGCCTGTTGCACACTGTGCGGCACCATGACGATGGTGTAGCGCGCTTTCAGTTCAAAGAGCGACTCTTCCACCGTCGCGGTGGAGAGGGGGTCGAGCCCCGATGTCGGGTTGTCGAGCAGAATGACCTCCGGCTCCAGCGCCAGGCTGCGCGCCAGGCACAGACGCAGCTTCTGCCCGCCTGAGAGCGCAAAGGCCGACGCGTCGAGCCGATCCTTGACTTCGTCCCACAGGGCAGCCTGGCGCAGCGATCGCTCGGCGCGCCGTTCCAGCTCCACCTTGTCCCGCACACCGGCCAGGCGCGGGCCGTAAACAAGATTTTCGTAGATGGAGCCGGGCAGCGGCGTTGGAATGGCAAAGACCATGCTCACGCGGCGGCGCAGCGCGCTGACGTTCACCCCCGGCGCGAAGATATCGCGGCCAGCGAGGGTCACGGTGCCCTGGCGCTGTGTGTTCTCGCTCAGGTCGGAGAGACGGTTGAACAGCCGCAGCAGCGTCGACTTGCCGGCTCGTGCCGGCCCAAAGAGCACGAAGACCTGGTTGCGCGGGACGTCGAGATCGATGTCGCGCAGCGCCTCCGTTTCATCGGCATAGCTGAAATAGAGGTTGCGCACGGAAATGATTGGGTCGCTCATTGCGGTCACCACTCGCGTCACCACTCGCGTCACCACTCGCGTCGGCGGCGCATCTGCGTGCGCACCAGCGTCGCCACCAGCGTGAACGACAGCACGATGAGCAGCAGCACCAGCGCCGTGCCGTATTGAATTTCCAGCGGCATGCCGGGCACCTGTGTCGAGATGACGTAGAGGTGATAGGGCAGCGCCATGGTCTGGTCGAAGATAGAGCGGGGCAGCTGGGGCAGGTAGAACGCGGCGACTGTGAACAGAATCGGCGCTGTCTCGCCGGCCGCACGGCCCAGCCCCAGGATGATGCCGGTGAGGATGCCCGGCAGGGCATGCGGCAGCACCTGGTAGCGAATGGTCTGCCACTGGGATGCGCCCAGGCTCAGGCTCACAGTGCGGAATTGTTGCGGTACGGCCAGGATCGCTTCTTCCGCCGTGGAGATGACCACGGGCATGGTCATGATGCCCAGCGTCAGCGATCCCGCCAGGATCGATGTGCCGAAGCCCAGGAAGAGCACGAACATGCCCAGCCCGAAGAGACCATAGACGATGGATGGAATCCCGGCCAGGTTGACGATAGCCATGCGGATCGACCGTGTCAGCCGGTTGTCGCCGGCATACTCGGCCAGGTAGATGGCGGTGGCGATAGAGAGCGGGAAGGAGACGATGGCCGTGCCGAAGGTGAGCAGAATGGTGCCCAGCAGCGCCGGCATGATGCCGCCCTCTCGCATGCCACTGCGCGGAGGCTCGCTGAGGAAGGCCCACGAGAGAGCCGGTAGTCCTTTCCAC
>CAIRNL010000078.1 GCA_903879975.1 uncultured Chloroflexota bacterium
ATGAGGTCAATCCCTTCCTGGCGCGCCAGCCACCCCAGGCCGGTCGGTGAGTAGCCGTAGGCATTGAACGAAAAAAAGGTATGGCAATGCATGTTAGCGATTGCGCGCCCGCTGGGCTGCTCCGGATAGCGGGAAAGGAGATCGGCCAACGCCGAGCGACGGATAGCGGGATCGAAGTGATTGAGGGCTTGCTCTAGTTGCACGTCAGCCCCTTCCTGAATCATCATAAGGACACGCTACTATTGTTGGGGAAAACGAGTTTTGGAACTTGAAGCCCACTGTAGCACACAATTTCGCTGCTTGCAAGCAGAAAACAAGCGCATCAGCCTGATATGGAAACAAGTAACGAAAGTTCTGGTTACGCTTATTTTGCGATGCTCAACACGCGGACTAGAATCCCCAGGGCGTATTTCAACCTAACAATGCAGGACGTACTTGGGCGGGGGTGCACGCGCGGTTCTGGGTATGCCGACATTGCAGCAGCGTGCCGAACCAGTTGACAGACCTACGCCTGCAGCACACCGTTCGCAGAGGAGATGGGAAATGCCCGGCGCCTACATTCTGGCCCACGACCTGGGCACATCGGGAAACAAGGCAACGCTGTTTGATAGCTCAGGCCAGCTCGTGGGCAGCGCCTTTGCAGCCTACAGCACACACTACCCCCATCCAAACTGGGCAGAGCAGGAGCCGGGCCAGTGGTGGCAGGCAGTCTGCGATACCACTCGCCAGTTGCTGAGTGACTCTGGCGTCGCCGCTGCGGCCATCGCTGCTGTGGGCTTCAGCGGCATGATGATGGGGTGTTTGCCCGTCGCCGCAGATGGTAGACCGCTGCGTTCGTGCATCATCTGGGCGGACCAGCGTGCGCAGGAGGAGGCAGCGTACATCGCCGAACGTTGTGGCGCCGACGAGGTCTATCTGCGCTGCGGACATCGCACCAGCCCCGCCTACTGTGCGCCCAAAATCTTGTGGGTGCGCAATCACCAGCCAGAAATCTATGCGCGCACCGCCAAATTCCTCGTTCCCAAGGACTACATCGTTCATCAGTTGACCGGCGAATTTGCCACCGATTATTCAGATGCATCGGGCACGCTGCTCTTCGATCTGGCAACACGCGCCTGGCACCAGCCGTTTCTCGATGCGCTGGGGATCGCAGCAGAACGGTTGCCAACGCCACACCCATCGCCTGCGATCGTCGGCACCGTGACAGCGGCGGCAGCAGCGGCGACGGGGCTGGCAGCAGGCACGCCGGTGGTCATCGGCGGCGGCGACGGCTCGTGCGCTGGCATCGGTGCGGGCGTCATCGAACCAGGGTCAGCCTACTGCGTCATCGGCACGTCAGCATGGATCAGCGTGAGCACACCGGCCCCCGTGCCCGACCCCCAACAGCGTACAATGACCTTTCACCATGTGCACCCACAGCGCTACGCGCCGATGGGCGTGCAACAACTGGCTGGCGGCGCACGCGAGTGGGCATGGAGGGTGCTGGCCGACGGCGACCTCGACTTGGATGCGGCGGCGGCGGCTGTGGCGCCGGGGGCAGACGGCCTGCTCTTTCTGCCCTATCTGATGGGCGAGCGCAGCCCGTGGTGGAACCCGCGGGCGCGCGGTGCGTTCGTCGGCCTTGCCATGCCGCATGACAAGGCGCGGATGGCCCGCGCCGTGCTGGAGGGCGTAGGCTTTGGGCTGCGCCAGATCCTGGACAGCCTGCGCGAGCAGGTACCGGATATTGATGCGCTGCGGCTCATCGGCGGCGGCGGCAAAAGCCGGCTGTGGCCGCAGATTCTGGCGGACATCTTCGGGCTGCCGATCCATCTATTGGAGCTGAAGAGCGAAGCAACGAGTTGGGGTGCGGCTGTAGCCGCAGGCGTGGGCGTTGGGCTGTACGGCTGGTCGATCGCAGCGGAGCGCTCGCAGGTAGTGCAGGTGGTGACGCCCAATCCTATCCACCGGCAGCGCTACGACGAACTGCTGGAGCTTTTCACGGCAAGTTACCTGGCACTGGCGCCGGTCTATGCACGGCTACAGTAAAAATCGATAGAAAGCAGGATTTTGCAAGTTCGGCCTCTGGGCAGCAGCGGTGCCCCAAAATCCTGGTTGCTCAATTCCATCATTCTAGCAAAAAACTGAGGGAATCATGTCTGATCTATTCTCTGCGCTCTCGCCCTGGCAGTGGGTGCTGGCAGCGCTGGGTGCCTATCTGGTCGGCATCTCCAAAACTGGCATTGCCGGGCTGGGTGTTTTTTCGGTGGCGCTCTTTGCCAGCGCGCTGCCGGCGCGCGAGTCAACGGGGATTGCGTTGATCATTCTGATTGCGGCCGACATTGTGGCGGTGATCAGCTATCGCCGGCAGGCGAGTTGGCCGCATCTGCTACGCCTTTTCCCGTGGGCGGCGGTCGGTATTTTCGCAGGCTTTCTGGTCATGGGGCGTATCGACGCCCTGACCACACAGCGGCTGATCGGCGCCATTCTTGTGACCATTGTGATCGTACACTTCTGGCGGCGCGCGCGAACCAAGGCGATGGCCGAGCTCGAGGCAGAGACAAAACCGCATCCGCTGCTGGCTGCGCTCACCGGTATCAGCGCGGGATTCACGACCATGGCGGCCAATGCGGCCGGGCCGATCATGGTGATCTATCTTCTGGCCATGCGACTGCCCAAGTATATCTTCATGGGCACGGCGGCGTGGTATTTTTTCATCCTCAACCTTTTCAAGGTACCTTTTTCGTACAGCCTGGGACTCATCAATGCGGACTCCCTGCCGATCAGCCTGATGCTGGCGCCGGTCGCCATGGCAGGCGCACTGACCGGCCGTGTGCTGATCCGGCACATCAACCAGCAGGTCTTCGAACTTCTGGCGCTTGCGCTGACCCTGATTGCGGGGTTGCGGCTGCTGTTCTGGTAGGGGCTGGATGCACAGAGGTCGTTTCGTGACAAACGTTACTTCCTCATTCGGCTTGTGCAGCGGTTGACATCAGTTGCCAGGCGTGATAGAATTTGTGCAATAGCTCATTTACCGTGCAATTGCACAGCCAGATTGTTTGCCATGCTCGATTACGCCGAACATGACCTGCTCGCCCAGGTTGCCGCCATGTATTATGAGGAAGAGATGACGCAAGACAGCATTGCCAATCAGCTTGGTCTGTCGCGCGTCAAGGTCTATCGGCTCCTCAAGCAGGCACGGCAGGAGCAAATCATTCAGTTCACGATCAACTGGCCGGTGCAACGTACACCGGAGGTTGAGGCGCGCCTCTGTGCGGTGTTTGGCCTGCGCGAGGCGCTCGTTCTCAAGCCGGGCAGCAGCGATCGCAGCCATGCGTTGGCGCGCGTCGGGCAACTTGGCGCGCGTTTCCTGGAGCAGACACTACACGATGGCATGACCATGACCGTCTGTCTGGGGCGCTCGACGTACGAGGTCATCCATGCCGTCCGCCCCGGCTTCCAAGGGCGTGTGAATGTGGTGCAGGCGGTGGGCAGCTTGGCGCTGGCAACACCGGAATTGGACAGCGCGTCGCTGACGCGCGAGTTGGCAGCCAAAGTAGGCGGCACAGCACACTACCTGTCCGCTCCCATGGTCGTGGATAGCACCGAGGCAGCCGAAGTGATGCGCACGCAGCGCGATATTCAGCGCGCACTGGAGATGGCGCGCCAAGCCGACGTAGCGCTCGTCGGGGTCGGCAATCTAGACCCAGCGACCTCTGAATTCAGCAAGGGGGGCTATCTATCGGCTGACGATCTGGCAGAAATTCGCGCCTGCGGCGGGGTGGGCGACCTGTCCGCACAGATTTTCACGGC
>CAIRNL010000079.1 GCA_903879975.1 uncultured Chloroflexota bacterium
CAAAACGACAGGAATCTCTTATGAGCAGTCAACACACGAATCGTTTGTCAGGTAGCGGGGCGCCGCGCGTGCGCATCGCCCATTCTCCTGTGCCCAACATTCCGTGGGAGAATCGGCCGACAGGGAGCAGCGCCGTCGTATGGCGATCCGCGCACAATCCCATCATCCCCCATGATTTGATCCCCACGTCCAACAGCATCTTCAACAGCGCAGTGGTGCCCTACAATGGCGCCTTCGCTGGAGTCTTTCGCTGTGATGACAAGCGCCGCGAGATGCAGATCCACGCCGGACGCAGCGCCGACGGGATCTCCTGGCAGATTGAGCCGCAGCGCATCCAGTGGGTGCCCGACACCCCCGTCGCAGCCGAGATCAATGCCTTCCAGTACGCCTACGACCCACGCGTCTGCTGGATCGAGGATCGCTACTATGTGACGTGGTGCAACGGCTACCATGGCCCTACTATCGGCATGGGCTACACGTACGACTTCACCACCTTCTACCAGATGGAGAACGCCTTCTTGCCCTTCAATCGCAACGGCGTGCTTTTCCCGCGACGCATCAACGGCAAGTATGCCATGCTGAGCCGGCCCAGCGACAACGGACATACGCCCTTCGGCGACATCTACTACAGCGAGAGTCCCGACATGACACACTGGGGACGCCACCGCTATGTCATGGGCACCAAGGGTGGCTGGCAGTCGACCAAGATCGGCGCCGGTCCCATTCCCATCGAGACGAGCGAGGGCTGGCTGCTCATCTACCACGGCGTGCTCACCTCGTGTAATGGCTTCGTCTATAGCTTTGGGGCCGCGTTGCTCGACCTCGACCAGCCGTGGAAGGTCATTGCGCGTGGCGAGCCGTACCTGCTCGCACCGCAGGCGCCCTACGAACGCACCGGTGACGTGCCCAACGTGGCCTTCCCTTGCGCGGCGCTGGTCGATGCTGACAGCGGCCGTATGGCCATCTACTATGGCGGCGCCGACACGGTCGTCTGTCTGGCGTTTGCCTTTGTGGATGAGGTCATCGATTTCGTGAAGGACAACGCCATAACATGAGTGGCAAGTTGTCAGGGGTGTTGCCAGTGCAGGACGTTTAGGTGCGATTTGCCTCAATCCAACGCACGGTAAAATCGACGAGGGGTCGCTGCGGGAGCAACAGACAGCTGGCCTGCGCAACGGGACCGGCGCCCAACACTTTCCCTGCTGCGGCATAGGCCGCGCCGATTTGCACGAAGTCGTCCGCGTCAGTGTCAATATCGTCGAAGCTCACCCACTGACGGTGACCGTCCTGCATCACCGGCGCTCCATTCTGTACCAGCTTGCGTCCCGGCCACTGGGCACGATACTCGGCCAGGTGCAGCGACGTATTGTTGCCGTGTCCAACGCCCAGTAGCAATATCCAGCCGTCGAGTTCGTAGATGCGTGCCAGCGGTGATTGCTCGCCCAGACCATGGGCCAGGCTGTGTCCAGCCGTGATCCGTGCAGCGTGCAATCCGCGAGCGACAAACGAAACACGGGGATGGTCGCTGCGCCGCGCACCGGGGCGGCTGCGAAAGGTCTCCGCAATCGCGCCCATGCCGCGCGTCGGTGTCAGGTTGGGGTCAAAGGCCGGCATCGTGGCGCGGATAATGGCGTGCCACGATGCCGGCACAGGAGGATTCTGCCAGTAGGCTGGGTCGGATAGATCGCTGGTGTGCGCCGGCATCACCAACGTTCCTGCCGCACCCAGCACTGCCTCTAATGCGTGGATGACCGCTACTGCCCCGCCACAGACCCAGCCCAGCGAGCTGAGCGACGCGTGGACGAGCAGCACCATTCCCGGCCGCACACCCAGCATGGTCAGATCTTTCTGGAGCGATTCCACTGTGGCCGGCCACTTGTCCGCTTGTGCCACCGCCACCCACTCACTCATCTCAAAGCCTGGCCGCTGGCACCCATGAGTTGTAGGCGATGGCGCGCAACTTCACGTACGCGGCCCATGGCGCAATCGAGCACGCCGTAGTGATCCTCGCCCGCCTCCAGCGCCTCGCGCGACCCCTGGCACCAAGCCCGCGACAGCGCTGCGCCGATGTTGATCTTCACGACACCCATGCGCACCGCTGCCCGCACGTCATCCTCGTCGATGCCGCTGCCGCCGTGGAGCACGAGCGGACCCTGACCTCTGGCGTGGATCGCTGCCAACAATTCGAGATTGAGGCGGCTGGCCTGGCCATGCTCTGATCCCACGGAGACGGCCAGCATGTCGACCTGGCCGCGCGTAAACATGAGCGGCGCTTCATCAGGATTCGTTAAGTCATGGCTGCCCTGGCCGCCCCCAAAAGTACCCAACTCACCCTCCACTGCCGCGTTGAGTGCGTGTGCAGCGCGCGCAATCAGGGCCGTCTCAGCCAATGCTTCTTGTAACGGCAGATCGTGGCCATCATACATGACCGAGTTATAGCCGGCGCGCAGACAGCGCAGGTTGAACTCTAGACCGGGCCCGTGATCGAGATGCAGGATGACAGGAACCGGTGCTTCCATGGCCATCGCCCGGATGAGCATGGGCAACGGCCCCAGGTCGCTGCCAAATGCAGCGTGTGCCAGATCCCCGGGATAGGTCTGGACGATGACCGGCGCCCGTTCGGCAACAGCGGCCTCGATCACTGCCTTTGCCATCTCCAGGTTACACACGTTGAAGGCCGGCAGCGCAAAGGGCTGCACAGAGACACTACGCAGAAATTCACGTGGTTGTTGGACGAGCATTTTTTCCCACCAGTACAAAAGAGAATGACGCCACCCACTGGTGACATCGCAAGAATAAGCGACGGACTACGCTGCACGAGGACTGCCCTGCTGGCCGCTCTCGTGTAGTGTACCATCTGTGTCAAAGAGACCCTATACCTCGCCGCGGATTATTTGCAGAAGCCGGTCTAGGATTCGCTCGCCGTCGGCACGCAGCGCGTTGTGCTCGTACTCGTTGGTGATCCACGTCTTCATGCCGCAGATGGTTGCCGCTGTCTGCTCGGCAAAGATACGGTCGACGTACATGTCGTTGTAATAGATCGTGGCCGCGCCCGGCACTGTATTGGCGCGCAGAATCGCCGTGTCGTAGAGCGCCGGCCAGCCATCATATGCTGCCAGAATCTCGGCTGCCTCCTGGAGCGGGCGCAGTGCAGCGTACTCCTCGAACATCCATGGGTAGATCATCTCGCCGGTGAAGTGTAAAGGGCTATCCGGCACAAAGGTGAAGGCCGGGAACTCGCTGCGTACGCGCTCGGCGGACCAGCGCGCAGCCTTGCCCTGACAATAGATGGCCTCGTGCAGGATGGCGAAGAGGGGGTTGGTGTCGTAGTGTTGCGCATTCTCGACGCCGCGCAGGAAGGTGTAGCTCAGTTCGCGGCCGTGCACGCCGTCGACGAACGCTCCTTCCAGCAGATAGTGGATGTGCTCGAAGCCGTCGCTGGCGCCGAAGGCCAGGCCAAGCTGCTGGAATCGCCGCGGCGTCAGGCGGTCACCTGTGGGCAGGCGCACGTCGTGCTCGGCCAGGTGCGAGGCGATGGCGTGTGCCTGGGCTGCATCATCTGGGTAGCGCTCGAAGTAGAGCTGGTTTTTGGCCAGCACGTGTCTATAGGTCGCGCGGTAGACAGCGTCTGGTTCATCGACCAGCGGCGGCAGCCCACCGGTGATGAGCACGGCGTCAAGGGCGTGCGGCGCATGGGAGAGATAGGTCGTGATACAAAAGCCGCCATAGCTCTGTCCGAGCAGCGTCCAGCGGCGCTCTTCGCCCAGCAAGTTGCGGCGAATCCACTCGGCGTCCTGCACGATGGCGTCGGCGCGGAAATGCTTGAGGTAGGCTGCCTGGGCCTGCGCCCCGGGCAGGCGTGCCAATGTCTGAAAGGTGAGCGGCGTGCTGCGCCCTGTGCCGCGTGGGTCGAGCAGGAGTACGTGATACTCCTCTATGGCGCGCTTGATCCAACCACTGGACACCAGCGGCCGCGGCGACGGCGAGCCAGGCCCGCCTTGGAAGAAGACAAGCCAGGGCCGATCCTCGTTGCGCTTGCCGACGGCTTGCACCGCACGCGCAAAGACCTGGATCTGCTCGCCGCCAGGCCGCGCATGGTCGAGCGGGATGATGAAGGTGTGGTCGGTTAGCGCTAGACCAGGAATCGTGTAGGTGGTGGTTGTCATAGGATCGATTGCCTTGAGTAGGTGACTCAACCCCATCACTGGAGTGTACGGGTCATCAGACATGACGTTGCAGAGCAGGACTCACTCTGGACACAGGATGAATTCTAGCTCCATTATACCGGGTCGTTCCGCCAACTCTGCTACCACTCTGGTAGAATGAAGCGCATTTCAGGATTGGGGTAATCTCCTGCGCGTGGGTTGTGTGGCCGCCGTCATGATCTGCACAAGCACAAAGAGGGCGAGCCGACGATGGCCTGCACGTCACGCAGAGCGCCTCATTCGCGCTCTACCCCGACCACAAGATCACGGATTGGACACAAAAGGAGTTCTCATGCTCGATTTTGAAGCTGTACGCAAGAAACACATGACGCTGGCCGAACTTTGCATGGGGGTGACAGTCGACGATCTGCGAACGCTGACCCATGCAATGGTCGATACGATGCAGTCGCTGATAGCCAACTGTGACGACGCGGATGTCGTCTTCCAGCCCAGTGACCCGGCTGCGGACGACCCCAATGCGAGTGCTGCCGATGACGTCAATATGGCCTGGACGCTCGGGCATGTCATCGTCCACACCACCGCCTCGGCAGAGGAGTCGGCCTTTCTGGCGGCCGAACTTGCGCGCGGCGTGGAGAATCACGGCCGCTCGCGCTACGAGACACCGTGGGAAACTGTGAAGACGATTGCACAGTGCCGCACCCGCCTGGAAGAGAGCCGGCGTATGCGCCTGGCCAGCCTCGACCTCTGGCCCGATGACGCGCACCTGGCGAATACTTATACTCCTTGGCCCAGCGCCGGCCTCATCAATTGTGTGGGCCGCTTCGTGCTGGGTCTGTACCACGACGACGACCACCTGGGTCAGATTGCCGATATCATGCAGCAGGCGCGCAGGGCGCACGTTTCTACATAGACAATTTCGCCAACGCTGCGCTCATGCGCCGTCCTGGGGATTGCTGCGCTGATAGCGGAAGTCGCAGCATGCTGCGCCCTGCATGATCGTCTGTGTGCGCTCCAGGTCGATGGCCGGGTTGAAGCCTTGGATGAGCGCCCCGTCGCGGTTGCACGACAGCACCGCCCCCAGTTCGGGAATCCCCAAGCTGCGGTAGAGTTCGGCATAGCGGCAGCGAGTGACGTTGAAGTCGAAGCGCTCTTCATCCTGTGCCAGTACTTCCAGTTCCAGCGCATTGTCCTGTGTCCAGAAGTGCAGCGATTCGGCGAAGGCTGGCAGGTCGTTGCTGCCCATGACACCGGCGAGTTGCGCGCCCTGCGTGCGGGCAATGCGGAGAATCGCCTCGCGCACAACAGCGATGACCGCCTCGCGGCCGAACGCGTCGCCCAGGGCATCGATGAGGGGTGCCAGGATGCGTGCCTCGACCTCGCGGCGTGTGAGCACGCCGATGCGGGCATTGAGCGTGTCAGGCGGTGCGGCAGGGGACGTAGCATGGGTGGATGAGGTCATAGTTGATTTTTCTTCTTTTGTGGCGCCGGCCTGGCCATACGTGTAGGCATCTGTTCCGGCCAGGGAACCAGGATGTGGCCCTCGTTGACGCTGCCGTAGACGCGCTGGCGAATGGGGCCGTGATACCACGCATACCAGGCAACGTAGGCGCAGGTGACAGCGTCGAGTGTCTCCTCTAATTCTTGCAGGGCACGGCCGCGCAGGGTGCCTGCATCGATGGCGACCAACTCGGCCTGGCCGGTCAACGGCGGGTCAGCGGCAACCAGCCCAGCCAGCGCCTGTTGGTAGCGGGCGAACTCGGCGGCAACGGTCTCTGCCGTGCGGCGCGACTTGCGTTTGTACTTCAGCGTGCACGGCAGGTCGAAGAGCGCTATGTGTGCCGGGTGGGGAAAGACCTCACACAGATAGCGACCCGGACCGTGCTGTGGAATCGGGGCAGTCTCGACACAGCCGAAGCGTTGCACCAGGCGCGCGACCAGCGCTTCGCTGCGAATCACGCCGTCATCGGCTAGCAGGGTGCGATTGGTCGGGTAGGCGCCTGCCTGGAAGCGCCCCCACGCCAACGATACCTCATGGTCTGCGCGGCGCCGGCCGTGTTCGTTGGGCACGCGCAGCGGCGCATCGATGGCAACGACGAGCGGCGCATCTGCCGGTACGAATGCGCTGAGGAAGGCTTCGATGGTGTCGTCGCCGCTGAGAATGCCGCTCCATGCGCACAAGGCACTGTCTCGAATCACGGCCCCACCGCTCCGGTTCGTTGTACGCCAGGCAAGATCCAGTCCAATGAAAACAGGTGAGGCGGATGGCATGGAATCCCTTTGCACGAGCCGGGCTGGAGCTGGCTACACGTTCTCTACGCGCCAGCGGTGAGGGTCGTCAGTTCGATGAGATTGCCGAACGGATCGCGGATGAAGTAGCGCGGTCGATCGGGGATAGGCACGTCGCCGACAACGATGAGGCCGGCTGCTTCGAGCCGGTCGCGCAGATCTTCTACATCGTCGACCGCCAGACAGAAGTGGCGACCGGAGCGATCCTGTCCCATCGCATCTTCGACAAAGCTGTGCAACTCGCTGCTGTCGCCGATGCCAAACCAGAGCACACTCAGCGATTGGAGCGAGCGTGGCGGGGTGATCTCGCGCAGACCGAGCAGACCGCTGTAGAAGGCGCGCGCAATTTCTTCAGTCTCGGGGGGGCGGGGCAGGGCGATATGCTGCAAGCGGACATTCACAGTGGCTTCTCGATTGGATTACTGCCAGCGAAAGTTGTGCACATCGCTGGGCGAACTGGCGGCTTCGAGCAGGGCGCGGCCATCGGCGGTGCGCACAACGCGCACGATGGAAACCAGCCATGCATAGTCGGCGACCTGGCCTGCCGCCGGCGCCAGCGACGGTTCGAGGCGGAAAGCGGCTTGCTGTGTCCAGCCACTGGGCAGCGATTGCGCAGTCAGGTTGCGCGGCAGCACCTGGACAACATACCACTCGTTGGGCGCCAGCGAGTCGACACTGCTCCACTGCAAAACAACAGGCTCGCTGCGATCGACGGCGGCGTCTTTTTGCGGGGCGATGAGACGCGGGGCAGCGTAGGTGACAGAGCTCTTCTCGGTGCTGCCGGTCGTGGCGGGCAGCGTCGCTTCGAGGGCGACCTCCATGGCCGCGGGCGGCGCACCGCGCACAGGAATGATCAGGACGTCACCTGGCTGAATGAATTCACCGGCATTCAGGTTGTTGGCGGCGAGCAACTCTCCCACGTTGCTGCCGAAGCGGGTTGCAATCGTGCTGAGTGTATCTCCAGGAAGGACGATGTACTCAAACTTGGTGATGGCAGCGCTGCTTTGAGCCGCTGCGCTGTCACGCAGAACGGGGATGGTCAGTTCGTCGCCGACACGGATGAGCTCGCTGCTCAAATTGTTGGCGCGCTGGATTTCCTCCACGGAGACGTCATAATCAATGGCGATGGAGAGCAACGTTTCACCGCTGGCAACCTCGTGGCGAATCAGCATCGTCTCCTGAACGACAGGCACGGGCGTGGGCGTCGGCAGTGGCGTAGCAGTCGGGGGTGGCGTTGCCGTTGCCTCCATGAGCGGGATGCTGGTCGGCAGGATCGCCTGCACAATATCGTCCTGCGCAATGTTCTGGCGAGATTCCGAGCCGACGCGCCACCAAAAGACCAGCACAGCCAGCACGGCAACGGCAAGCACGATATCGATCCCTGAGAATCGTCGCCGCCTTTTCACCTCGCTGCGCAGGTCATGCCCGCACATAAAACAGCTTTCAGCGTTGCCTGCGACGCGTGTTCCACAGTTGGGGCAGCGACGCTCGACAACGCCGGGGGTCATGCGTTCTTGAGCCATCACATAAATTATAGCACGTTTATCCAGATGGTAGACAAATCGATTGCTGGCAAACTTTACTCAGGAGGTGAGGAAAAGCCTTGACGGGTAAAAGGCCGATCAGCCACCCTCAGTTTCGTTCTGCTGTAATAGATAGGAAATTAGATCGGCCAATTCCTGCGTGCTAAGTTGCTCGCTGTAGTTGGCCGGCATAATGTTACTCGGGTAGTTTGGCACAATGAATAGATTTGGATTGACGATGCTGTGATAGAGATAGAGCGCTGGGCTTTCGCCAGCCACACGGCTGACCGCAATGTCGCCGACGTGATACCAGGTCGGGCCGGTCATGGTCGCAGCGGGGTCCAGGGCATGGCAGCCGACGCAACCGCGTGCCAACGCCAACTGTTCGCCGCTGGCTGGGTCAGCTGCCGCCAGAACCATGGCAATATCGTCTGGCAGGCCGGCTGTCACCGCTTCAGGCGCAAGGTCGGCTAGCTTGGGTGCTTCTGTGGGCTCGGCCACGACAATCTCATTGCCCGCTTCCAGTGCAGCCATCTGCTCGCCAAGTTGCGGAGAGATGATCAGCCCGGTCGGGTCCGGCGCACAGGCAGCCAAGGACAACGCAGCGATCAGCAGTAGCCCTGATACCCATCCGAAACCGTGTGCTTGCAGTGACTTCATCCAGACCTCCCACACCTTGATGCTGGCTCCACGATGAGACAAGAGCCACAAGGAATTCGACAGTAGTATTTCATGAATGTTTCGTCAGACAGTGTAGCACAGTCATCTGCATGCGGCAATTTGTTGGCGTTGCCTGCGCAAATATTCACAAATGAACCAGGGTGAAAAAAAGCCATTTCGCGATTGCATCTGGTTTGAGTATACTGACGTCTTGCAAGCACGAAATCTGTTCGTAGGGTGCCGCTCCATTATCTTGCAGCTGGGCAAAGGCATCATGCCTTGCTGGTACCACGAACAGTGAAAATAGGGTCTACTTTCAGAACAGGATTGACCGATGACCACCGTTCTCATCATGACTGACGGCATGCGGCCAGATGCGCTGCCCCTGACCCACACACCGCATCTCGACGGACTGCTGGCGCGCAGCGCCTACACGATGGCCGGTTGTTCAGTGATGCCCAGCGTGACGCTGCCCTGCCATACCTCTATTTTTCATAGTGTACCGCCGCAGCGCCATGGTATTGTCACCAACACGTGGCAGCCGATGGCGCGGCCGTTGCCCGGGCTAGTGGACCAGGCCCACGCAGCGGGCCGCCGCTGCCACTTCTATCATAACTGGGAACCGCTGCGCGACTTGAACCGGCCGGAGTCGCTGGAATTTGTCTACTACCGTAGAAACTGCTACACGCCCGACGGCGACAATGTGATCGCTGCTGCCGCCGCAGAGATGATTGCTGCGCAGCGTCCCGATTTTGCCTTTGTCTATCTGGGCACTATCGATGTGGCTGGCCACGCATTTGGCTGGATGTCGGACCCCTATCTGCGCCAAATCGAGAGGGTGGACGGCGCAATCGGTGCGCTCTTGGCTGTACTGACGCCGGAGGATACGGTGCTCTTGCACAGTGACCACGGCGGCCATGAACGTACCCACGGCACTGATGCCCTGGAGGACATGACCATCCCCTGGATGATTGCTGGGCCGACCATCCGGGCCGGCCATGTCATTCAGGCGCCAGTCTCACTGCTCGACACCGCGCCTACCCTGGCACGGGTGATGGCAGTGCCCGTTCATCCCCACTGGGAGGGACGCTGCGTAGATGAGGTCTTTGCTGCTTGATGGTTTGTTTTTTTGGATGCGCACTACAGTGTGGCACACAGTCTGATAGCCTGATTCAATTCGTCAACCTGAAAGGAGATGCTGATGAAATTCCGTCTTTACTTGCTAGCCGTGTGGGGCGCAGTACTGACGTTGATGTTGGCCGCATGTAGCGCGCCGGTGGCAGCCCCAACCGGTGCAGAAAGCAGTGCCGCAGAAGTCGCTGCACCACCTGACACCCCTACGGGTACGCTGATCGTGGCGCTGCCCCTGGAGCCGAATTCAGTCAACCCGCCCAACGGGGCCGACCGTATGGCCGGCAATGTGACCAACCAAATCTTTGAGAGCTTGCTCGCTATCGATAACAGCACAGGTGAGTTGATTCCGGCACTGGCGACGGCGTGGGAAGTTGCCGAGGACGGTTCTGTCTACTCGTTCACGTTGCGCGAAGGGGTGACCTTCCACGATGGTTCGCCCTTCACTGCCCAGGATGTGGTAGCAACCTATACGGCTGGGGCGGATCCGGCCAACGCGTATGCCGGCAGTTATGACGGTGTGGTGGTGGAGGTGGTGGACGACTTTACGATTCACATCAAGCCACCCACCCCCGATGTGACCTTCCTGCGTTCCATGGCCGAGACGAAAATTATCTCCGCCGAACAATTTGCAGCCGAGGGTAACGCCGGCATTGAAAGCAACCCGATTGGCACAGGACCGTTCCAGTTTGTAGAGTGGAGCAAGGGGGACCGCATCGTGTTGGCGGCAAACCCCAACTATTGGGATGCCGGCAAGCCACATCTGGCCGAGGTCATTTTCCGCCCCATTCCAGAATCGTCGACGCGCCTGGCTGCCATCCAGACTGGTGAGGTCCACATTGTCAATCGCCTCAGCTCAGATGAAACTGCCAGCCTGGAGGGCGTGAGCAACGTGCAGGTGGTGACTTATCCAGCCGACCGCGTCTACTACATTACCTTCAATAACTTGACCACCGGCGTGGGCTTGCCCACGGAAAACAAGCTGGTGCGCCAGGCCATGAATTATGCCGTGGACCGCCAGGCAATTGTTGATGGCCTCTTCAACGGCAACGCACGCCTCTCCAGCGGGTTTGTGACACCTTCCAATCTGGGCTTTGATGCCACGCTGGCGCCCTATCCCTACGATCCGGAGAAGGCCAAGGAATTGCTGGCGGAAGCAGGCTTTGCTGACGGCTTCAGTATCGGTATGTCCTGCCCGGTGGGCGCGTACACGAGCTTCGAAGACGTGTGCCAGGCGGTCGCCAACTACCTGAGTGAGGCGGGGATTACGCTGGACGGCGGTGAAATTGAGTTCTTGGAAAGTGGCGTCTACTGGGATCGGCAGGCGGCCAAGGAACTGCCCCCGCTCTTTGGCGACAGCTGGTCGGCGTCGGTGGGCGAGGCGCTGCCGCGCTTGACGGGGGCGCTGGACGGCATGGACGCCAGCTACTCCTCGTGGTCTGACCCGGAGATCGACGTATTCCTCGACCAGATCGAACAGGAATTTGACACGGAGGCCCGCGCCGCACTTTACAAGGAACTGCAGGCCTATATGTTTGATAATCCACCCTTCATCTATCTCTACGAACCGATTTCCTTCGAGGCCATCAACGGTGCTGTCCAGGGCTACGTGCCCAATTCAGTGGAACAGTATTACCTGAAGGACGTCTGGCTGGCAGAGTAGTATTCCGTCGACCGTCATGCCGGGCTATTGTGGGGTGATGCCTTCATAATGGTCAGGAGAGTCGATGATTGGCAGGAACGGCTTCGGCCATGGCTGGAGCCGTTCCTATAGTCCGATTGACAGACTTTTTGCTGAACGATGCAACGATATCTCCTTACACGCCTGATCCAGTCGAGTCTCCTCTTATTCGGCGTCGTGGTGCTGGTTTTTCTCATGGTGCGCATGACCGGGGATGCCGCGTCGCTGCTCATTGCGCGTGACTTTGCCGACCCCACGCAACTGGAAGCCATGCGTGACGCGCTGGGGCTCAACGATCCCATCTATGTGCAGTTTGTCTCCTATCTACGCTCTGTGGCGAGCGGCGAGCTGGGCTACTCGCTGCGCTTTCGCCAGCCGGCGATCGAGGTGATTCTGGCTGCACTGCCCATTACCTTGCTGCTCTCCACCGTCGCTATGGGAATCGCTCTGCTGGTAGCGGTGCCGCTGGGTATCGCTGGCGGCTACTCGCCCAATACATGGATTGATGCATTGGCGCGGGGAGTGGGGCTGGTCGGCCAGGTGACGCCGTCCTTCTGGTTGGCCTTGATGCTGATTTGGTTTTTTGCGGTCAACCTGCGCGTGCTCCCCTCCTTCGGCATCGACGGCCCTCAGTCGTTTGTGTTGCCGGCCTTTGCCCTCTCCATCGGCGCCATGGGACAGTTGACGCGGCTGACGCGCTCGACGGTACTGGAAATTCGCGGCGAAGATTATATCCGCACGGCTCGCAGCAAGGGGCTGTCGGGTTCAGCCATCGGCCTACACCATATTGCCCGTAATGCTTCAGTGGCACTGGTGAGTGTGGTCGGCATCCAGTTCACCTATCTCATGGCCGGCTCGGTCTATATCGAATCGGTCTTTGCCATTCCTGGTATCGGTTGGATGCTGAACGAGGCGATTCGCAACCGTGATTTTGTGCTGGTGCAGTCTCTGACTATTTTTATTGCTTCGTTTGCCATCTTGTTCAATCTGGCCACAGATGTGGTCTACGCCCTGCTCGACCCGCGCATCCGCTACGGTTGAGTGCACCCAGCCCATCTGCTTTTCGTATGACTGATCTGACTGCAACACAACAGGACCTGAGATCGATCCGTTCCTCTGCTGGGCCGTGGACTCTCGCCGTACAATCGCTGCGCCGCGACCGGCCAGCCCTGCTGGGGCTGGCGATCATCACGGTGGTGGTGATGATGGCGCTGTTTGCGCCGTTGCTGGCCCCGCACGATCCGTTGGCCCAGGATCTGCGATCGACGAAGATGCCCCCCGCATGGCGCGAAGGAGGGTCGTGGGAGCACGTGCTGGGCACGGATCGGCTGGGGCGCGACCAACTGAGCCGAATTATCTATGGTGCACGGGTGTCGGTCACGGTGGGCCTCCTTGGTGCAGGGATTGCGCTGGCACTCGGGATGTTGGCTGGGTTGCTGGCAGGCTACTTTGGTGGCTGGCTCGACAGCATCCTCATGAGTGTGGTCAATCTGCTGCTGGCCGTGCCCTACTTGGTGTTGGTCATTGTGGTGGCCGCGCTGCTCGGCCGCAGCTTGCTGAATGTGATCCTGCTCTTCGGGATCACAGCCTCGCCACTCTTTGCGCGGGTGACACGCGGCGAGGTGTTGCGCCTGCGCCGTAGCGGCTACGTCGAATCGGCCCTTTGTATGGGGGCCACGGGCCGTCGCGTGATTTTTGACCACATCATGCCGAATCTCATCGGGCCGCTGGTTACCCTGGCGACCTTCGAGATGTCGGCCATGATTTTTTATGAGGCAGGGCTGGGCTTTTTGGGGCTGAGTGTCCCGCCGGACGTGCCAAGCTGGGGCAATCTGCTGGCCGTGGGGCGTGAGTCGCTCATGGCCGGCATGCCATGGTTGACGACCTATCCAGGGTTGGCGATCGCGCTGACCGCCCTGGGTATGAACTTCTTTGGCGACTGGCTGCGCGACGTGTTGGATCCGCGCCTGCGGCGCAACTGACATCCGTCATGCCCCGCCTGAACTGCACAACTGGAGAGCACTGACGCTCATCGACGATCCGTTTTCTGCCCCGGTGCCGTTGCTGTTGAACCACTTCACGCATTGCCGGTATGTCGCCGCCCTATGCCCATCCCCCTGGCTCTGTGTGATAGAGGATGCTGTATGATTGTGCAGTCTGGCGCATATTCACCCTGGAAAACGAAGAGGCTGTAAGCTCAGCTGCTGGCTGTCGCCCCGTGCCGATGCACTGTGCCGCTCCCTATCGTGCAGTTTCAGGAGGGAGGGCACTGGCTGGCGACGGTGAATCGGTACGACTTGTTGCCCCGCAGACCTGGAAGCTGTATTCATGGAAAGATATTTGTAAGGATTTGGCGGGTTTTGTATCGCTTGGTACACTGTAGAGTTGAAGGGGCGGAGGCTTCTACCCCTGCTTGGTCGTCTTCCAGCAAGGCGACGTAGAGGTATCTATGTTTGGACTTGACCACGCAACTGCTCGCCTCAATGCAATCCTCAACTCCTGCCCGATTGGCATTCTGCTTGTGGACTCTACCCTCAATATTCAGAGCGCTAATCAGGACGTGCGCAATCTCTTGCGCTATACTTCTGCCGATGCCTGCCAGACCACGCTGTATGCCCGCTTGGCCGAGGAGGATGCGCCGCGCGTCGCCGAAGCCGCGCATGCCGTGCTTGCCCGGCGAACTGCCAGGCAAGTACTCGAAGTGACGGCGATTCGCTGCGACGGGACGGCTTTTGCCTGCGAGTTGAGCATAGCCTATATCGATGATATAGATGACTCGCAGCCGGGATTGGTGTGCACCGTTACCGATGTGACGGCGCGCCAGCAGACCGATGCGGCGCTGCGCGTCAGTGAGGAACGCTGGCAGTTTGCCCTGGAAGGCAACGGCGATGGCATCTGGGATTGGAATATGGAGACGGGCGAAGTCTTCTATTCGGCACGCTGGAAAGCGATGCTGGGCTATGCCGACGCAGAAATCGGCAACACCCTTGCCGCCTGGTCGAGCCGCGTCCATACGAACGATCTGGAACGGGTGAATGACGCAATCGATGCACATCTGAATGGTGTGACGGAATTCTATGAGAGCGAGCATCGCATGCGCACGCGCGAGGGCGAGTACCGGTGGGTTCTGGACCGCGGCAAGGTAGTCAAGCGTGCGCCCGATGGCCGCCCGCAGCGTTTTATCGGCACCCATTCCGATATCACGCAGCGCAAGCGGATCGAGATGCAATTTTCGCGCCAGAGCGCCCTGCAGCGCATCCTGATGGATACAGCACTCAACTTCATCAATATTCCTATCGAGCGGCTGGACGAGGGGATACTTGGCGTCCTGCAGAGTGTGGGCGAGTTCAACCAGGCGGACCGCGCCTATATTTTCGACTATGATCACACTCAGGGTCTCATGCACAACACGTATGAGTGGTGCGCCAAAGAGATCACGCCCGAGATCGAGAATTTGCGCAATGTACCGATGGAACTGTTCCCGACGTGGGTGAATGCTCATCTACAAGGAGACCCCGTGTACATTCCCGATGTGAGCGCGCTCCCCTCCAACGATCCGCTCTATGGCGTGCTGGCGCCGCAGGGCATCAAATCCTTGATTACAATTCCGCTCATCGACGGCACGGTGTGTCTGGGGTTTATTGGTTTCGACGCCGTGCGCGAACACCGCATCTGGAGCGAGACCGACATCGTGCTCCTGAAACTGCTGGCAGAACTGCTCGTCAATGCGCGGCGGCGTTCTCGCAACGAGGCTACACTCAAGCAGACGGCAGAGCGCCTGGCAGTGAGCGAGCGTCGGCTGCGCAACGCGCAGCGTATTGCCAGGCTGGGAGCCTGGGAATATGACGTGGCTACCGACACGGTACAGTGGTCTGCCGAGGTCTTCAACCTGTTTGGCATGGAAGTGCACCCGACAGCGCCCAATCTGGCGACGATCATGCAGCACCTCTACAGAGAGGATCGCCCACTGCTGGAACAAGCCATGCGCCGTGCCATCAAGGCCGGCGAACCCTACGAACTGGAACTGCGGGTGCTGCGGCCAGACGGATCCATCGTCCATACACTGAGCCGGGGCGAACCGGAAATGGACAGTACACAGCATACGGTGCGCTTGATCGGTTCGGTGCTCGATATCACGGAACGCAAGGCCGGCGAGATGGTGCTTCAACAGGCATTGGAACGCGAAAAGGAGTTGAGCGAGCTGAAGAGCCGCTTCGTAGCCATGGCCAGCCACCAACTGCGTACGCCGCTTGCTACGATCCTGGCCGCCGCCGAGACGTTGCTGGCCTATAGCGATCGGCTCGACCACCAGCAACTGGTGGGACGGCTGACCAAGATTCGTGCGCAGGTAGTCCACCTGCAGACCATCATCAACGATGTGCTGAAACTGACGCGCATCGAAGCGGGCCACCACGAGTACCGGCCTAAAGAACTGGAGATGGGGGCGTTCTGCGCAGCCATTATCCAAGAGTATATGGATCGCCCGCAGTGGATGCATCCGATACGCTTCCAGCGACCACAGACGCCGTTGCCGATGATGCTAGACCCGCAGATTATGCGGCAGGCCATCGACAATATTATCGATAATGCTGTCAAATACTCCCCGCCACAGGCGGAAATTACTATCCGGCTGCGTGTAGAAGATGACATGGCTGTTCTTGCCATCAGCGATCGTGGCATCGGCATCCCCGACAGCAGCCTGCGCCATCTCTTCACGCCCTTCCATCGCGCCGCGAACGCCACGATGATTTCTGGCACCGGACTCGGCCTGCCGATTGCCAAAGAGATCGTCGTGCTGCATGGCGGCAGGATCGGTGTAGAGACGGAGATCGATGTTGGCACTACGGTGAGTATTTATCTGCCGATTTATAAGGAGCGCTAGGATGAGTAGGGCGAGGGTTCTGGTCATTGACGATGAAGTCGGGCTTCTGGAAGAGGTCGTTGAATGGCTGCACTTTGAGGGGTACGTTGTCTACAGTGCCGGAGGGGGGGCCGAAGGAGTCCGTCTGGCGTTGGAGCATCGGCCAGATTTGATTGTCTGCGATATCATGATGCCCTATGTCGACGGGTATCGCGTACTGCTGGAAGTGCGCACGAAGCCAGAAACAGCGATGATCCCCTTTGTCTTTCTATCAGCCCTTGCGGAACGTGGCGAGGTGCGGCGCGGGATGAGCCTAGGCGCAGATGACTATGTCACGAAGCCCTTCGCTCGCCAGGAACTGCTCGATGCTGTGCAGTCCAGGCTGGAAAAACATGAGGAGTTCCGGCGCGGTGCCGCCAGGGAACTCGATGCGCTGCGACTCGGTATGAGCGTCACACTGCCTTTTGAACTGCGCACACCGATCGCCGGGATCGTCGGCTTTGGCCAACTGCTGGCGCTGGATCCCGCCTCCTATTCGCCTGCCGAGATCACGCACATGGCGAAGCAGATTGCGGCGCACGGCGAGCGGCTGCTGCGTCTGTTCGACAATTACCTGGTCTTTGTCCAACTTGAATTGACCAAAGATCAGTCGATGGTAGCGGACGACGAGTTGTGTGCCACACGCACGGGCGTGAGCGCGGTGGCAAAGCGTCTGGCTGAACACTATGCGCGCGAGAATGATCTGAAAATCGAGTTGGTCGACGCGCTGGCCGCCATCTCGCCGCACCTCCTGGATAAACTCATCAACGAATTGATCGATAACGCGTTCAAGTTCTCGGTGGCGGGTACGCCGATTGCCGTCCGTAGCACTGTGGAAGATGGGCGTTGGAGCATACTGATCTCCGATCAAGGGCGGGGTATGGCGGCCGAGGATGTGCAGCGCGTGGGCGCGTTCACGCAGTTCCAGCGTGATGAATACGAGCAGCAGGGTCTGGGACTGGGACTGGCCATTGCCAGGCGCATCGTCGAACGAAATAGCGGCGACCTGCGGATTACCAGCCAGGTCAATTCAGGCACTACGGTGGAGGTCAGCTTGCCGCTGTACGCACAACCCTTGTCGGTTGAGCCGTCGCCGGGGCGCAGTTCAGCCTTGTGACGTTGTGTCATACATTGCAGCCTATCCTTTGTACATATTGCTCAATTGACGCAATGTGTCCCCTCTGTTATGCTACAAAAAATAAATAGTACAGTTCGATTCCTCTACATCTCGGCCACAGTTCGCCGGGGAGAATTGTCTCTGCAACCCTGACCGGCCGGGTTCACCACAGTCAAAGACGACCCCATGCAACGATTATTCCGGTCGCCACGCGTTCTTGAGACCGCCCTGCCGATTGCGGCAGTGCTGATCGCCTTTGCCATTGGTGGCGTGTTGCTCTGGCTGCTCGGCGCTAACCCATTGGAAGCCTACTGGGTGCTGCTGAGCGGTGCATTCGGCAGCGTCAACGGTATAACCGCCACGCTGACCAAAATGACGCCGCTTTTGCTCGTAGCGCTGGGGATCTGCATCTCTTTCCGCGGGGGAGTGATCAATATTGGCGGTGAAGGGCAGATCATTGTCGGCGCACTGGCCTCAACTGCCTTTGCGCTCTGGCTGCGCGACTGGCCAGGCTGGCTGCTGCTGCCGTTGACGTTGCTGGTCGGCTCGCTGGGCGGTGCGCTGTGGGGCAGTATTGCCGGCGTACTCAAGGCGCGACTCAGTGTCAATGAGATCCTCAGCACGGTCATGCTCAATGCCATTGCCCTGCAGTTGATGAACTTCCTCCTGCGTGGTCCGATGCTCGACCCGGAGCAGATCGCAGCTGGCACCAACATTGCACAGAGTGAAGCGCTGCCGCGCAGCATGTGGCTGTTG
>CAIRNL010000080.1 GCA_903879975.1 uncultured Chloroflexota bacterium
CGACGGACGCAGGCGCCATGTCGTCAGCACATGAGTCAAAACCAGCCAACGCAGCAGGCTGCGCGCTGACCTGTGCAGGCATTGTCTCAGCTGGCACCGATCTGGCATCTTGCAGAACGCGGAAAGAGGGCTCGGCGTAGACGACATCAGGCCGCTCGGCTAGCGCATAGGTGAGGTTCCACGCATCGGCGGTGGACAGGGGCTCGCCGTCGGGCGGAATGATGTCGTACTCGATTGGGTCGCTGCCTCGCACTTGGCGCACGTGCCAGCCGGCCACCAGCCGGCCTGATGTGAGACGCAGAGCCGTAGCCAGCCGGCGCCGCACCACACGGGCGGGGTTGTCGCCAACACGCACACGGACGGCAACCGTGATGGCATCACAAATGGGATCAGATAGAACACTGGCGTTTTCGTCGGGCATAAAACCTCCTTGGTGCAATGACAGAAACATCGGCTGTCCTGCTAAAGTCAGAGAAAAGTATGCCCAATTTTTGGCGGACATTCAAGTCAGATTTTTCGCCCCCCGCCGGCGGTACATGTAGTGGCCGTAGGCACAGGTCACGATGTACTGCGGATAGCTCGGATCGTCCTCCACTTTGACACGTAGTCGGTTGATCACCCGCTCGACCAGGTTGGGGTTGACGGGTTGCTCTTTCCCCCAGAGTGCCTCGAAGATCTCGGCCTTGCTGACCGGCTGCTCTGCCTGGGCAGCGAGCACGCTGAATAGCCGGTACTCCTGGGACGAAAGTAAATGCAGCCGCCCGTCGATGGTGACTTCATTCGCACTGCGCTTGACTGGCTGCATGCCGTCGCCTAGGGAATCCCCCGGCAGTGTGGTTTTGAGCCTCCCCGCACGGCGCAACACGGCCAGGATACGCGCCTGCGCCTCGCGAAAGCGAAAGGGTTTGGTGATGATACTGTCGGCGCCAGCGTTGATAGACTGCACGACATCCTCGGCACGGTTGAGTGCCGTCACCATGATGACCGGAATATTGGAGAATGTACGCAGTTCGCGACAGATATCCAGCCCAGTCATGCCGCCAGGCATCAGGATATCGAGCAACACGGCGTCGAAGGACTGCTGGCGCAGCACAGCCAGAGCCGTGGCGCCATCATGGGCGACGTGTCCCTCGAATCCAATCAACTCAAAGGTGCGCACCATCAGATCGCAGAACGCACGGTCATCGTCGACCACCAAAACGCGGAGCTTGACCTCCAGCGGAAGCAACGATTGTAGATACGGACCCCGCGATGATAGGTCGATCATAGATCTACTCCCAGCATGCTTACCTGCAGAGATCACAGACAACAGAAGCCAGCTCAATGAAGGGATCGGTGTGCAGGAAGGCTCTTCTTGATCCTAGTCATGTGGATTTTTGAAAGTCAACCACCAATGCTTACTATTCATTGACAGAACCGTCGCAGCATGTATAGCCCGCGTTGCATCACATATCGCCCATGGATAGGAACCGCCATATTATGCATTACCGCACGCTTGGCCGCACAGGACTCCAGGTTGCCCCCCTTGGGCTGGGCACTGACAATTTTGCCAACCCTCTGCCGGAAGCGACAGCACACGCCATCCTCGATTGCGCCGTGGCAGGTGGCATCAACCTCATCGACACATCCAACAGCTACTCAGGCGGCGACAGCGAGCGCTTCATTGGTCGCTGGCTGCACGCGCGCGGCTGCCGGCACCAGGTCGTCCTCGCCACGAAGGTGCACTATCCGGTCGGGCCGGGGCCGAACGATCGCAGCAACTCGCGGCGCCATATCCTGGCAGCGTGCGAGGCGTCGCTGCGACGCCTGCACACCGACGCCATCGACCTCTACCAGTTGCACCGGCCGTCGCCGGAGATCCCGGTGGAGGAGACGCTGTATGCGCTGGACATGCTGGTGCGCGACGGCAAGGTGCGCTACATCGGCACAACGACGCATCCGGCCTGGCAGGTCATGGAAGCGCTGATGGTGAGCGGCCAGCGCGGCTTCACACGCTTCGTCTCAGAGCAGCCACCTTATAACCTGCTCGACCGGCGCATCGAAAACGAACTGGCGCCGCTGGCACAGAAATATGGGCTGGGGCTGCTGCCGTGGGGCGCGCTGGCCGCTGGCCTCCTCGTGGGACGCTACCGCAACGCAGCAGACTTCCCACCCGACTCGCGCGCAGCCCTGCGCGGCGGTATCTACGCCGAACGCATCTCAGCAGCAGGCATCTCACCGGCACAGCTCGGCCTGCTGTGGGTCAAGGAGCAGCCGGCCATCACCGCACCCCTCTACGGCCCGCGCACAGTGGCACAGCTGGAGGAGGTGCTGCCCATTCTGGAGATGACGATCTCCGACGATCTGCGCCAGGCATGCGACACCATCAATCCGCCGGGGAGTGCAGTGGCGAATTTTCACAACTCCGCACCGTGGATGAAAATGAGTGTTTGACAGGATGCACAGAGCCAGGCCGATCGGTTTCGGAGCCGGGGGCTTCCTTCCACCCTGCGCAAGGTCAGGTGTTTCACATGAACAGACAGTTTCGCTGGTGGCAGACCGGCATCATCTACCAGATCTACCCGCGCTCCTTCCAGGACAGCAACGACGACGGCATCGGCGACCTGCACGGCATCCGCCGACGGCTGGACTATCTGCAGCGCCTGAACGTTGGCGCACTGTGGCTGTCGCCCATCTACCCCTCACCCATGCACGACTTCGGTTACGACGTGGCCGACTATACGGCGATCCATCCCATGTTCGGCACACTCGCAGACTTCGACGCACTGCTGGCCGACATCCACGCCCGCGACATGAAGCTGATCCTCGATCTGGTGCCCAA
>CAIRNL010000081.1 GCA_903879975.1 uncultured Chloroflexota bacterium
CGCTCCAGCCCGACGAGCGGCGCCATGCCTTCTATCGGCAGCAGTTGGCCGCATTCCGCGCCCTCTACACACGAAACAGCGGCCACTTTGAACCGCCCATGGCGGCACAGCCTGGGATCACATGAACACGATCGTCACGGTGTCGGCAAACCCAGCCATAGACCTCTTCCTCGACGTTCCCAGGATTGTCATGGATGAGGTGCTGCGTGCCACGGATGTGCGCCGCGTCTGGGCGGGCAAGGGGTTCAACGTCTCACGCACGGTCAGTCGCCTCGGCCACCCCACCCTCGCCACAGGTTTCGTGGGCGGTTATGCCGGCATGGCCATCAGCACCGGGCTGGCGGAAGAAGGCATCCCTACCGATTTCGTGCGAGTCGACGGTGAAACACGGACAAACGTCATGATCGTCGACGCAGCAACAGGCCGCCATATCAAGGTCAACCAGCCCGGTGCAACGGTGGACGTTGCTGCCCAAGCCGCGTTCGTGGCGCGGGTCACGCACCTCGTACAGCCAGGAGATTTCTGGGTGCTGTCAGGCAGCCTGTCCCCGGGGATGCCGGCTGATTTCTATGCGATGTTGATCGAACTGCTCCATGCGCGCGGCGCGTTTGCTGCTTTGGACAGCAGCGGAGTAGCGTTGCGCGCCGGCTGCGCAGTACGACCCGATCTCGTCAAACCCAACATCGCCGAGGCGCGCGAACTGACTGGGAATCCGCTGGCGTCGCCGGACGACGCACTGCAGGCAGTGAACGCCTTCCATGCCGCCGGCGCGCGGCGTGTGGCGCTCTCGCTCGGCGCCGATGGCCTGATCCTGAGCGACGGCAACGAGTGCTGGCACATTCAGCCGCCGCAAATCGCAGTGCGCACAGCTGTCGGCGCAGGCGATGCACTGCTGGGCGGCCTGGTGTGGGCACTGGCCCATGGCAAGCCACTGCGCGAGGTGGCCAGTTGGGGCGTAGGGGCAGGCAGCGCCTATGCTGTCGCCGATCAGCTGCCCGTTGACGCCAAGCCAGCCGTTGCTGCATTGATCGAGCGGCTCACCATCACCCCGTTGAAACCGTAGACTGGACACCTGTCTGTCCCGTTCGGAATGCACAGCCCTCGGGATAGGACGTCCAGGACACGTTTCATTTTTTCAATGACGGACCTAGAGAAAGGGGAATGCCAATGAAATGACCTGTGATGCGATCTGCCGGCCCGTCCCCAGACCCACCATGGACGGAATCTGGGCACCGGCAGATCGCATTCTTTGCACGCAAGACAGCCAGCCCTTGATCGATCATTTCGCTTGGCCCATTTGCGCCTGCCGGCGCCAAGATTCCAAAAGAGTATCAGATAGACCACGTAAGGACTGCCCAATGCCCACCACCATTTTCCTGCAAGAGAGTATGTTCGGAACAACCGAACGCACGTTGCTCGAAGCCGACACGCTGGAAGCCAGCGTCTTTCGCTATGAGAGCGGCGTGGCCGCAGTACGGCTGCGCAACGAACTGGGTGAGCTGGTATTGCTCCCCTTCCAGGGTCAACAGATCTGGTCGGCCAGCTTCCGCGGGCGCAACATCACCATGCGCTCTATGTTCGAACAGCCGCGCGCCACGCGCAGCTATCTGGAGACCTACGGCGGCTTTTTGCTGCACTGCGGCTTCACAGCCATGGGCGTACCAGCCGCCGGAGACACGCACCCCCTCCATGGCGAGTTGCCCAACGCGCCGTACGACCGCGCCTTCCTGCTGATCGGACGCGACGACCGCGGCAGCTATATCGGTCTCGGCGGCAGCTACCAACACACAGTCGCTTTCAGCTACAACTACCGCGCCGAGCCGCTCGTCAAACTCTATGCAGGGTCATCGCTCTTTACGATTGACCTGGACATCACCAATCTCAAGCGCACAGACATGGAATATCTGTACATGGCACACGCCAACTTCCGCCCCGTCGACCATGGACGCCTCGTCTACAGCGCACAATGTACACCGGCCAGTGTGCGCGTGCGGACGAGCATCCCGTCGCATGTTCGGCCTGGCCCGCAGTATGCCGCCTTCCTGGGCGAGCTGAGCGAGCACCCAGAGCGCCACAACGTGCTCAAGCCAGGGCTGGCCTTCGACCCCGAGGTGGTCTTCTTCGTCGACTACCAGGCCGACGAGGACGGCTGGGCGCATACCATGCAGGTGCACCCAGATGGCAGCGCCGACTATATCAGCCACCGCCCAGCAGAGCTCGACAAAGGCGTGCGCTGGATCTGCCGTACCCCAGACCAGGACGCGCTGGGGATGGTGCTGCCTTCTACCGCCGAGCCAGAGGGCTTCAGCGCAGAAAAAGCCAAGGGCAACGTCAAGCGGCTCGCTCCCGGCGAGACGTACAGCTGCGCTATGATCGCCGGCGTGCTGACGGTCGACGAGGCACGCGCCATGGAAAGCAAGATCGGTGCCATCATAACGTAATCGATCGAGCGCGGATGGCGCCGATCTTGCGCACTGGCGCAGATATACCGATGACCCGCGCGCACCCGTCCGATCCGCGCCATCCACCTTCTCTGCGAACAAACACATCAGGAGGTCCCTAATGACAGAAGCAAACTACATGGCCGACATCGTCGGCGTCTTTGGCTATCCAGTGGCGGAGAACCCCACCGGCGTGATGCAAAATGCAGCCTTCAAGGCACTCGGCCTCCACTGGCTCTATCTGAATTTTGAAGTGACGGCGCAGAAACTGGCGGGCGCAGTGCAGGGCATGCGCGCCATGAACAACTTCCGCGGCGTCAATTGCACGATCCCGCACAAAGTTGCCGTCATCCAATACCTCGATGAAATCGCCGAGAGCGCCCAAGTCATGGGCGCCGTCAACACGGTGCGACGCGACGGCGACCGGCTCATCGGCGAGAACACGGACGGCAAGGGATTCATGCGCGCCCTGGTCGACGATGCCGGCGTCAATCCAGCAGGCAAACGTGCAGTCGTGCTGGGCGCCGGCGGTGCAGCCCGTGCCATTACCGTAGAACTGGCATTGGCAGGAGCGAACGAGATTATCGTCGTCAACCGCAGCCCCGAACGCGGGGAGGGACTCGTGCGTCTGCTCAATGCCAGGACCCAGGCCAATGCAGCGTTTGTCCCCTGGCAGGACGCATATCGTGTGCGCGCAGACACCGACCTGCTGATCAACGCCACATCGATTGGCCTCTACCCAAATGTGGATGCCGCCCCAGAAGTAGACTTTGCCACGATCACGCCGGGCATGGTCGTCTGTGATGTCATTCCCAATCCGCCCAATACACCCTTCCTGCGCCAGGCCGCCGCCTGCGGCGCCAGAACCATCGACGGGCTGGGCATGCTCGTCTACCAGGGCGCTATCGCCTTCCAGATGTGGACCGGCCACGACGCACCGGTGGCAGTGATGCACAAAGCATTGGCAGCGGAGTTCGCCGGATGAATCAATTCCAAAGCCGATCTTAAAATTTTGCATACCTAGATCTGCTGTGGCATACTATCGAAGGCTCAAATAGAGGGCTTTATTACATTTAACAGACAGAATCGCCATGCGCTTTTCTGTACCGGTACGAAATCCAAGTCCGGTAAGGAGATAATTATCAGCTGAACCCAACACGTACATTCTGCAGCTCCTACTCATCCATCGCCTTCTTGTCGCAAATATCATGGTAAAAGGAGAACTATCCCATGCGTATTCACATGACTAGCCGCACAGTGGCCCTCAGCCTCGTACTGGCGGCAATGCTGGTCCTCAGCTTGAGCGCTGCAGCCTTTGCCGCGCCGCAGCAGCCGAATTTCTGCACCAGCGGAAACTTCCAGTGGCAATGCACCGACGGCAGTGAACTCTACACCGTCGCTCCAGAACCGCCGATCTCTGGCCAAAACGGGAATGGCTTCTTCGCAGCGCGACATTTCCACGGCGCCGGCTCGTATGCCAACGAGCATGTCATGCTCGGCCCGGGGATGGCAATGCGCTTCGTCACCACCCAGCCCTACGGCGGTTGGTGGGATGCCAGCGGCAATCTCAATGTGGTCAGCAATGTGAACGGCACCCTCACTATCCCATCCAGCGCCGTGATTGTCAGCGTTCCGGGTGACATCCTGGGCAACTTCGACCTGCCTGGTTGGGTCAAAGGACGGATCACGGACACGGGTGAATTCGCCCTGGGTCGCGTCCGATAAGCTAGAGGAAGAAGCGACAACGAGTCTATGCGGGCGTCCTTTTCCTGAAGCCCGCATCACACTCCCAAACGCTTGTAACAGAGATCGGCTCA
>CAIRNL010000082.1 GCA_903879975.1 uncultured Chloroflexota bacterium
ATGCGCACATTCGAGAGGTCGAAACGCAACTGAGGCGGGAAGGCACTATCATCGAGGGGCAGCAATCCCATCAAATCGAGGGTAGCGCGCTCTGCGCCATCTACTGCTAGCGAGCGAGCGATCGCAGCGCCGGCGACAGTCACTGCACGACGCGGGTCAGGCGTCGGCGTGACGATGACAATCTGAGCCAATTCGCTGGTGTCGATGGCGGGCAGGGGCGTGGCGGCTGGTGCCGGCGTGAAAGTAGGGCGCAGTCCCAGAACTGTAGCGGGATCGGCAGCAGTCGAAAGCTCAGCCGCAATGGCCGGCTCGACACCGGCGCCATCTTCAACCGTGCTACTCAACCAGAGCACCCAGCCAGCGGCAAGAACGCACACAGCCACGACGCCACGCACAACATTAGCCTTCCACGGCTGGGGTGGTCTAGGTGCCTGGGGCACGATGACCTGCGCTGTGCCACGTTCGTGTGTTAGAATGCCGTTGTGATTGTCATCTTGCCGGGCAGCAGGCAGAAGCGAGCTGTCATCGGCCTGGCCGGAGGGAGCAGACGGTTGGAAGAAATCAGACGAGACGAGCAAACGCCGTACACTGGCAATGAAATCGTTGAGACTCAACTTGATACCCTTCAGCGCATCCACTTCGACATCTTCACCCTCTTTCCGGCCATGTTTTCCGGTGCACTGGGCGAGAGTATCATCGCCCGCGCGATCGACCGAGAGCTGATATCGATTTGCCTTCACAACATCCGTGATTTTACCGAGGATCGCCATCACATCTGCGACGACACACCCTACGGCGGCGGCGGCGGAATGGTCATGAAACCAGAGCCAATTTTCCGTGCCGTTGAAACCGTGCTATCAAACCCCGTGGGCTGGGCGCTGCCAGCCACCGATGCCTACCACCATCTGCCGCCCTGGGACGCCAGCGCTGCGCTGGCAGCCGATCCCTCGACGCCCATCATCCTGCTATCGCCCCAGGGCCGTCGCCTGACCCAGTCTGTCGTGGCCGAGCTGGCCACTTTTCCCCGCCTGGCACTCATCTGCGGGCGCTATGAAGGCGTGGACGAACGCGTGCTCTCGCAACTGATCACGGACGAAATCAGCATCGGCGACTACGTGCTCAGTGGCGGCGAGCTGGCGGCGATGGTCATCGTCGACGCCGTCACACGCCTGCTGCCTGGCGCCCTGGGCTACGAACTGGGTGCACATCATGACAGCCACTCCCCAGGGCTGGATCGCCTGCTTGAAGGGCCGCAATATACACGGCCGACAATCTTCCGCGGTGAAGCCGTCCCAGCGATCTTGCTCAGCGGGCACCATGCCAATGTCAATCGCTGGCGCCGTGAACAGGCGCTGCTACGTACCTTGCAACGACGTCCTGAATTACTGGCTGCGGCACCGTTAAGCCAGGCCGACATCGCCTTTCTCCGGCGACATGGCTGGCTTTCTTGAGCGCTGCAGCGGCAGCAATGACGTTTCCTATTATATGCCGGTGCATCAGGCGCCCCAAATCCGACCGCAATGCGGCGCAAGCGGGTTCCGATCGCCAGGGTTTATTGCACGTCAGTCCCGCTCCGGTTTTGAAGCGCGCAGCGCTCGTGCTATACTGCTCAAATTGTCGTCAAGACTTGGAGCAGATATAAGACACACTTTTGTCTGCAGGCAAGCTGTTTTGAAATAAACGTCGTGTACGATTCCGCCTTAGTGGCGAAGATTGATTGATGAAGGATGGTTCCATATGACGAACGCATTGATGGCTTCGCTTCAGCCTGAAATCAGCCCTGATTTCCCCGATATTGCGCCGGGTGACACTGTGCGTGTTCATCAGAAAATCGTCGAAGGGCGCAACGAGCGCATCCAGATTTTCCAGGGTGTTGTGATTGCGATGCGTGGCGGCAAGTCGTCGGGCGCAACCTATACTGTGCGGCGCACGGCTGCCCACGGCGTGGGTGTCGAGCGTACCTTCCCACTGTACAGCACGACCGTGGACAAAGTAGAAATACTGCGCAAAGCGCGTGTGCGACGTGCTCAGCTGTACTATCTGCGCGATCGCCAGGGCAAGTCAGCTCGCTTGCGTGAGAAGCGCTTCCTCAAGGCGTAACACCCAGCAGATTCTGTTGTGATTTGATCCCAATGTGCCGGCTCCTGGTGAGCCGGCACATTTTTTTCCACCGATACGAGCCGAGTGGCTCCCGGCCGAACGAATTGGCAGCAGTTCGCCGCAGCTGAACATGAGAACGCCTGCAGGCACGCCCCTCCACTACGCCCAGTTCCTCGGATCGGTCACCTGCGGTAGAATAGTTGATATGCACAGGCCACTCGATTTGCAGAGAGAACGAAGCCTTTGGGCGCAGGGCTTCCGCCATGTTGCCGGCATCGACGAGGCAGGCCGGGGCGCGCTGGCAGGGCCGGTCGTGGCCGGGGCAGTGATCGTCGATGCGAGTGCGTACGATGCGCCTGTCTGGTCGGCAGTACGCGACAGCAAGCAACTTTCGCCCGCTGCGCGTGCGACGCTGGCACCCCAGATCGAAGCAGCTGCGCTGGCCTGGTCTATCGGTGTGGTCGAGGCAGCGGCCATCGACGCACTGGGCATTGCGCCGGCGACGCGGCGGGCTATGATCGCAGCGATCGAGGCGCTGATTCCCCGCCCCGACTACCTGCTCATCGACTGGGTGCGTCTCCCGCTTGTCAACATTCAGCAAGAAAGTCGGGCCAAGGCGGACCAGCACATCGTATCCGTGGCTGCGGCCTCGATCCTGGCCAAGGTTCACCGCGACCGCATCATGGTCGAGTTGGGGGAACGCTACGCGGTCTACGGCTTTGCCGCGCACAAAGGCTATGGTGCTGCCGCACATCTTGCTGCGCTGTCCCAGTGGGGACCATCCCCCGTCCATCGCCACAGCTTTGCCCCGATTGCCCAGCCGGCCTCCCTCTTGGATTTGCCATGAACGCAATCGATCCGCGTCGTCGGCTGGGCACTGCCGGCGAAGAATTGGCGACACAGAAACTGCTCGATGGCGGCCTCACCATCGTTGAGCGCAACTGGCGCTGTCGAGAAGGCGAGGTAGATATCGTTGCCCAGGAGGTTGCCCCAGATTTTGTCCACGGCGGTACGCCCGGCGCGTGGCTCGTACTGGTTGAAGTACGCACACGGCGCGGCAGTGCGTTCGGCACAGCGTTGCAGTCAATTACGGCGCGCAAAGCGCGCAAGATGCGCGCAGTGGCGCATTGTTACGTACAGGAGCACGGCTGGTGCGGGCCGTGGCGCATCGACGTTGTCGGCGTGCAGATGGATGGCCAGGGGCATCTGCTGGCCGTAGAGCATGTGCGCAATGCCGTCGGCGACGAGTAACTCTGCGGGCGCTGCGCTGCCACCGCTCGTGGCTGTGGTCGGCCCGACAGGGGTCGGCAAGACGGCGATGAGCGTTCGCCTTTGCCGGCGCTTCGACGGGGAAGTGGTGAGTGCCGACAGCCGCCAGATCTATTGTGGGATGGAGATCGGCACGGGCAAGGCATCGCCAGCCGAGCAGGCTGCCATACCGCACCATCTACTCGATGTGTGCGCTCCGGACGAAGTACTCACCCTAGCCGAGTATCAACGCCTGGCCTACGCCACAATCGACGCCATTCACGGCCGCGGCCATACGCCCTTTCTCGTTGGGGGCACAGCACTTTACGTACGGGCAGTGGTAGAAGGGCTGCGGATCCCGGAAGTGCCGCCCGCACCTGCGCTGCGGGCGACGCTGGAAGCAGAGCTGGCGCGTGATGGCGTAGGGGCGCTCTTTGCCAGACTGGCAGCACTCGATCCGCTGACGGCACAACAGATCGATGCGCGCAACCCGCGCCGCGTCCTGCGTGCACTGGAGATCTTTTTGACCACCGGCCAGCCCAAGGCCATGCTGGAGAGCGCTGCGCCTCCGCCCTATCGCATCCTGCGGGTTGGGCTGGCGCAGGCACGTGCGCGCCTCTATGCACGCATCGACGAGCGCGTGGATGCCATGCTGGCACACGGGCTGATAGAAGAAACACGACGGCTGCTAGATGCCGGTTACTCCCCACGCCTGCCTTCCATGACGAGCCTGGGCTATCGCGAGATCACGGCCTATCTGCGCGGGGAGAACGATCTGGCAACCGCAAGACAACGCATAAAACATGAGACACATCGCTTTGTACGCCACCAAAGCACCTCATTTCGGAAGATGGAGGGCGTCCAATGGTTCAACGTCGACGAGACGGCACCGGAAGTGATCGAGGCGTTCGTGGAGAGCTGGCTGAAAAGCAGCGCATGAGCGGCGCCTGGGCTAGTACACATGCACCTCAATCAATCGGTAGTGATGGAGCAGCGCAGCATGTAGAGCGATTTGGCAAATCGCTCTACAAAACTGCCGGCCTCTTGGCGCCCATCTGTACTAGCTCCGCCGGGAACTACAGGCATCTTGATGTCGTCTGTAGCCATATCGGCACGACCATGCGAAACGCAACGTGTTGGGTTATGAAAATTTTAGCGTTGCGAGGGGAGCCGATCGACAGGTATAATGGTAGATGCACTCGCAACTGCCGCCAGGTACTCCTGCGTGCACGATGTGGTTGCAAGTTGGAAGGAGACAATTTTGCTGCCCAGTGTACCGTTCTCTGCGGAACCTTCCAGGCGAAGGCGTAAGAGCGCTAGGACGGCTCCTGCCGAGAATACGCAAGAAGAGAAGCGGCCCAACCGGCAGGTTGTTGGCCAGGAAGAGGGGTGCGCCGACGATACCGACGCACCGCACGGCATTTCCCCGCCGCCAGAGTTGGCGGCGGCCAATGGGCACCCGCCAGGCAACGTGTCTGACGCGCCGCTGCTGCCATCTTCCGGCGCGAGCGTTCCGTGGGCTACGCTGCCCAGGCTCAAGCCGCTGCCCACAGCCGATGGCAGGGAGCACATCTGGATCGATCCGTCCCTCGAAGAGCGTCAAGCCCTGGATGCGCTCTGGCAGCATCTGCCCGACACATTCAGGGCGGAAAGCTGCGACCTGCTGCTGCGCGCCTATATGCTGGCCAGCTACGCGCACCGCAACGCCCTGCGCGACAGCGGAGATCGCTACATTACGCACCCGATCGCCGTCACTGAAATTCTGACTGAGCTGCGCATGGACCCGGAGGCGCTGGCCGCCGGCTTACTGCACGACGTTGCCGAAGACACTGAGTTTGGCATCGACTACATTCGAACCCAGTTTGGCCCGACCATCGCCAAGTTGGTCGACGGCGTGACCAAGCTCAAGAAAATTCAGGAAAAAAAGAGCAAGTCTGACGTTCCAGTCAGCAATCAGAAGGCTGAGTCGCTGCGCAAGATGATGTTGGCCAGCATCGAGGATCTGCGCGTACTCATCATCAAGCTGGCCGACCGCCTGCACAACATGCGAACACTGGGCGGGCAGAAGGAACACAAACGCCGGCGCATCGCCCGCGAGACGCTCGACTACTATGCACCGCTGGCCAACCGCCTGGGCATCTGGCGCATCAAGTCGGAGCTGGAGGATCTGAGCTTTCGCTATCTCAACCCTGCCAGCTACAAGGAGATTAAAAACGCCATCCAGCAGAAGGAAGGTGATCGAGACAAGCTGGTCATCAAGACCAAGATGGAGCTAGAGCGCGCCCTGGTCGAAGCTGGCATTCAGGCCCAGATCGACGGGCGTCCGAAACACATCTATTCGATCTTCCGCAAGATGGAGCGCAAGGGTGTCGGCTTCGAGCAGATCTACGATGTCCACGGATTCCGCATCATTGTCGACAGCGTCGCACAATGCTACGCCGTGCTGGGTGTCGTGCACACCATGTGGCACCCCATTCCGGGTGAGTTCGACGACTACATCGCCAACCCCAAAGATAACATGTATCGCAGCCTCCACACGGCAGTACGCATCAAGAAGGACGGCCGGCCGGTCGAGATTCAGATCCGCACGCAGGAGATGCACGACATGGCAGAGCTGGGCGTTGCGGCGCACTGGCAGTACAAGGAGCAGGCGCGCCACAGCGAAGATGTGCAGAAGAAGATCAGCTATCTGCGCAAACTCATGTCGGAACCACTCTCGATGAGCGACTCCGACGAATTTGTCGACGGCATGAAGACCGATGTCTTCAGCGATCGCGTGCTGGTCTTTACACCCAACGCCGACATCATCGACCTGCCGGCCGGCTCGACGCCCATCGACTTTGCCTATGCGATCCATACCGAGCTAGGCCATCGCTGCCGCGGGGCGAATATCAACGGCAAGCTCGTACCACTCGACTACAAGCTACACAACGGCGACCAGATCTCGATCATTTCAGCCAAGCGTGGCGGGCCGAGCCGCGACTGGCTGAACCCTGACCTGGAGTTTGTGGCAACGCAGCGGGCACGCAGCAAAATTCGCGCCTGGTTGCGCAAGCAGAATCGCGACGAGAATATTCTGCGTGGCCGGCAGGCACTGGAGAAAGAGCTTCAGCGCCTCTCAGCTGACATGAGCTTTGAGACGGTGAGCAAGCTTTTCCGCTACGAGGATCTTGAGGATTTCCTGGCGGCAATCGGCTACGGGGATATCAACTCCCAACACATTGTGGCCAAGGTGCTGGAGTACGAGCGCCGCGAGCAGGAGCGACTCGCCCCCTACGATCACTTCTCGTTCCACACCGGGCAGAATGCTGCTGACGCCGACGCATCGTTCGATGGCCTACGCGTGCAGGGAGTCGAAGGGCTGCTCACCAATCTGGGCAAGTGCTGCAGCCCGGTGCCAGGCGACCCGATCCTCGGCTACGTGACCAAGGGGCGCGGTGTGACCATTCATACGCAAAAGTGCCCCAACATCAACCGCATGCTTGGCCGAGACAACAGACGCATCATCGAAGTCTCGTGGACGACAAAGCAGGAGAAAACCTATCCAGTCAAAATCCACGTCATTGCGTACGATCGCTCTGGCCTGGTACGCGATGTCGCTGCGCTCGTCGCCGACGAGCACGTCAACATGCGGAATATCGAGGCTGTCACAGGCCAAAAAGATGGGCTCGCTGTGATTGGCGCCACGCTGGAGATCCAAGACGTCAGCCAACTGACGCGCATCATGACAAAGATTGAGCGGCTGCCCAACATCAAGGATGTTTTCCGCAAAGTGAGCTGAGCGGGCAGCAGTTATTGTGCCTATGTTCGACTCTTCAATCTAGGCAGAGGCGATATCCCCGGCCGCGCACAGTCATCAGGTAGCGTGGGCTGGAGGGATTCGCTTCAATCTGCTCTCGCAGCCAGCGAATGTGCACGTCCAGCGTCCGCGTATCGCCCAAGAACGACGTTTCCCAGATTTCCTCCATAATTTCACGCCGCGAGATCACCTCGCCATGGCGGGACATAAACATCTGCAACAAGGCGCTCTGTTTCGGCGTCACATGGTGCTGGCCACGCGGCGTCTTGACAGTGCGCGTGTGCAGGTCGAGGCTCACCGGTCCCCTGGTGAGGATGTGGGCGGTATCGGTGCACGAGAGCATCCGATAGAGGACGGCAAACAACTCTTGGCCGGGAGGCGGATACATCAGCCGCTCGTCAAGGCGCAGTCCCAACGGGAGCGTAGCAAGCGAGCTGATGCCCAGCAGGCGAGCCGATGGCCAGCGGTGACGCACAATCTCACAGAAGCTGTGGCGATCGTGTCCTTCAAACATCTCCACTGCCACGACAGTCGGTACTACGCTACGGGTCGCAGTAATAGCGTCCTTCTGGCTGGTCACCACGAGGGTTTGGAGTTGCGGCAAATTGTCTGCCGTAAACTTGGCACGTAGATCAGCCAACAACGCATTGGTCGGTGCAAGCAGCATTGAATTTTGTCGCCCACGCGCCACGTAAAGCAATAATACGCTACTATCGTTTGCCATGAGTCAACACTTCCGATTGGTTGCGGTGCCCCGAGTGGAAATCGTGATCAGGAGACTACTCGATTATAGACGAGGTTTCTCCCTCGTGCAACGCTCATATCTGTCGTCGTTTCCGCGTGCCAGGCAGCCACATCTGAAGGTTGTATAGCAAAGGGGAGGGTGCCGAAGGCTCGGCACCCTCCCCTTTGCTATTTAGCGTCAATAGGTGTAGGCAATCCAGCAGGTACGCTGAGCGGGCAGGGCTAGGCAGACAGGTGCTCCAACTCATCGATCAGGCTGCTGATAACGTCGAAGCCGCCCTGCCAGAAGGTTGGGTCGGTCATGTCGACGCCGGCTTCCTGCAAAATCTGTTCCGGGTGCGCCGAGCCACCGTACG
>CAIRNL010000083.1 GCA_903879975.1 uncultured Chloroflexota bacterium
ATCCTCACCCTGCCATGCGCCGTAATCCACCTCGAGAAAAGCCGTCTCCTCGATGGCTGGCACTTTGAGCGCAGCAGCCAGCGGCGCCGCCGTTTCCACGCAACGCACCAGTGGGCTGGTGTAGACAGCCTGGATCGGCTGCTCGGCCAGGTAGCCGACCAACGACTCTGCCTGCGTCCGCCCCTTGTCGTTGAGCCGCACGCCGGGCGTTCGGCCAGCTAGTTTGTGTGTTGCGACAAATTCGTTCTCGCCATGCCGTATCAGCAAAACAAAGGTTGTGTTGCTCATTCCCTATTCGACCTGGTTAGTAGAGGCATCTATGCCGACAAGCGGCAGCCACTCTGCATCGTTGAACAGAGGCCACCCAGGAACAAGGCCGGCTGCGAGCTTATTTGCATCATGACACAAAAGGTGCTAAAAAGACTGCAGGTGCGGCAATACTCTGGACAGCATAGCATAGACTCTTTGCTTCGCGAAGTGGATAACCTTACCGTCTCCTCTATGAACAAACGCCGCCCATTCCACACACCGCTGCCGGTTGGAGTATTCTCGCTGTTGTCCGCACTCTGTCTGCTGGGCGTCCTGCTTGTGCTGCTTGGCGCCTGTGGACAAGCCGACGCAGCGACAAACGCTGACCCCTACGCACTCTTTCGCCCTGCCCTCAAGCCAGAATTCCAAAAAGATCTGGACGATCTCGGCCCGGTGCCGCGCTACACGATCAGCGCCACGCTGGTGCCCGATGATCTCAAGTTGGCTGGCACTGCGTCGGTGGTCGTGCCCAATACAAGCAGCGACCCATGGACCTATCTCATGTTCCGCCTCTATCCCATGCTCAAGTTCTACGGCGGCAATATGGTCATCCAGAGTGCATTGGTCGACGGCAACCCGACTGCCTTCACCTATGCCGCTGACAACACTGCGCTGCGCGTCGACCTGAATCGCCCCCTGCTGCCCGGTCGTGAGGTGACTGTGCGCTTCACGTGGCGGCTGGAAATCCCCAAGTGGACGGATCAGCCAGCCATGTATGCCCTCTTCGGGCGTAGCCAGCAGATGATCAGTTTGCCCCTGTTCTACCCGTCACTGGCCGTCTATCAGCCCGGCAGCACACTCGGCGTTGGCGCCTGGTGGCTGGAAACAGGCAGCGAGCGTGGCGACGTAGCCTTCAATCTGACCTCGCTCTTTGCCGTCACACTGACTTTGCCAGTCGACTGGGTGCCGGTCACCAGCGGCACGGAGATTTCCTCTGCACCAGTCGGCAATGGCCAGCAGCAACACGTCTACGTGACAGGGCCGTCGCGCGAATTCCTGATCCACACCAGCCCGCTCTTTCAGTCGGTCAGCAGCGACGCCTACGGCACGCGCGTCACCAGCTACTTCCTGCCCGGCGGCGAAGCGGCGGGCACGGCTGCGCTCAAATACGCTGTGCAGGCGCTGCGCATCTACAGCGACCGCTTCGGCGAATACCCCTTCACCGACATGCGCGTGGCGCCGGCCCCGATCACCCTGCGCGGTATGGAATACCCACAGGTGATTTTGCTGGGTATCGAAACCTACACGCGTTTTCGCGACAAGCTGGAGCTGTTGACAGCCCACGAAATGGCACACCAATGGTGGTATCAGATCGTGCATAACGACCCGGTGAAGGAGCCGTGGCTCGACGAAGCGCTGGCCGAGTTCTCCATGCGCCTGTACATGGAAGCCACACGCGGCGCCGACGATGCCGATCGTCTGGTGGCCCAGCGCTGGCAGACACCGTTGGACGGCCTGAAAACCAAGGAACAGGATACTGCAGTCAATCAGCCGGTAGTCAACTTCCTCAACGGCACGCAATATGAGACCGTGGTCTATGGCAAGGGCGCACTCTTCTATGACCGCATTCGCAATGCCTTGGGCGAGCGCCGCTTTGACCGCTTCCTGCAAAACTACCTGCGCAAATACCGCTGGGGAATCATCGACTCGGTGCAGTGGCTGCAAGAACTGCGTGACCTGCCCGACCCATCGCTGGCAACGCTTTTCGATCAGTGGATTCGCCTGCCCGCCCAGGTGAGCGAGCGTCCCGACATCACGGCGACGCCGGCTGCGCCCTGAAAAGCAGGCTATTGCACCGCAACAAATGTATACTTCACCGCACCCGCGCCGAGTACAATGACGCTGGTGCCGTCTTCAGCCTGCTCGAATTTGTAGAGTGCGCCTTGCAGCGGTGGGTCGGCCTGCATGTAGCCCTCCAGATCGCCGGCGTCGTCGTACTTGGCCTTGAGCTGCGTCGCAAACTCGCCGGCGTCGAGCATGAGCTTACCCTCGACCCACGAAAGCTCGATCCACCCAAGCGCATCGTTGGTAAAACGGCCCAGGTGGGGCTCAACCGCCTGTACATCGATCTCGTCCTTGATCTGCCCCACCAGTTTGTCTGTCTCCGCTTCCGCCTGCTGGAGGTAGAAGTCCAGGCTCTGACGCACTTCAGCCGGCTGTTCGTACACCAGTTCCAGCAATCGACCGGCAACACCTTCGTTGAACATGTTGCTGGCGCGGGCATTGGTCAGCACGATGACGCCAAAGCCTTTCCCCGGCAGGAAGGTGAAGCTGGAGGTGAAGCCGATGGTGTTCCCGCCGTGCGTCAGGATGGGAACACCCAGGTACTCCGTGACGATCCAGCCAAGCCCGTAGCTCGCCTCGTTCGAGAGTGCGATCTGGGGCTTCCAGGTTTCCTTGAGATTTGCAGCCGAGATCACGCGCGTTCCATCCGGTGCGACGCCTTCGTTCAGCTCAGTGATCATGTACTTCGCCATGTCTGCCAGCGTGGACCAGTGCAAGCCTGCCGGCGCGACCGGGATCAAGATGTGCTCCGCATCAAGGGCGATGGGCACGTAGCTGCCATCGAGCGTCAGCGTGTGGGGGATAGCGTATTGCCCACGCGCCTGCACTGCGTCGAACGAAATGGTCGTGTTGTCCATACCGATGGGATCGAGGATGCGCTCCTGGAGTGCCGCGGCATATTCCGTCGCCAGGTCAGCGTCACTGCCCTGGGCTGCATCGGCTGCAATGAAGCCGCCAGTTGCTACCATCTGGTTGCTGTACTGGAACGCCTCGCCAAAGTCGGTGAAAAACTCAAAATCGGCCAACGCAGCCACCGTATCCTCCGCCGTCTGCTCGGAGGCGTTGAAGATCAGTTCCAGGTCGCGGCGCGGTACGCCGGTACAGGCACAGACCAGATTACGCATGGTGATCTGCTCGGTCAGGGCCGAATCCTTGACCTTGAACTCCGGATAGAGTTCGATAGCCGGCGTATCCCATTGCATGATGCCGTCATCCACCAGTGTACCCATCATCATCGTCGTCAGGCTCTTGCCAGTCGAGCCGATCATGACGTGGGTGTCTGCAGTCATGGGTGCGCCCGTCGCCGGATCGGCGATGCCAAAGCCCTTGTCATAGACCAGCGCACCATTCTCGACAATGCCGACTACCACGCCGGGGATGCCGAACGCCTCTCGGTAGGTGGCAATGAACTCCTCCAGCGCTGCAATGATCGCTGCGTCCACTGGCCGCAGCGCAGCCGCGCTCAAGTCCGTCTCCTCAATCGCCAGGATCTTGAAGCCGGAGCCGACGATGGAGACCTGGGCGTTGCGCTTTTGCAGGCCGGACAGTTGCCCGTCGATCAGGAGCAGGTAGGTGTCGCCATTTTTGCTCTGCGCCACTGCCTGCACGATGCGATTGTCGTCCTCTGTATCGTAGCTGGTGACCAGTGCGCTGTCGACGTCGTTCCCAGCCGGCGGCTCCAGCGTCTCGTCGATCGCCACGTCAAAGGCCGGATCGACCCGCCTCCATGCATCCAGGGTAGCCTGGGTCAGATTCGTGCCCGGTAGCACGACCAGGTACATCTTGATGCTTTCCTCTGGGTCCGTGAGCAGCACGTAGCCGTCGCCCTCGGTCAGCGTCCAATTCGTCGGAATCGGCACAGAGAAACGGCCGGCGGGATCGGTGTAGGTTTCGCCCAGCCCCGGCGTTGCCAACTGCTGTCCAGCTGCACTCGCATCCGTGGGAACTTCCGGCGCCAGCACGAAGGATCCCTCTACGCCCGACTGGACGAACGTGCCGCTGATCTCACCGGTAGCACTCAGTTTGCCGTCGAAGAGCGCCAGTGCTGGCCCCTGCAGCATTTCGAAGTGGACGGCAGGCAGCTCGACACGGATATCATGCAGGGGGATGCCAGCTGCACCCTGCTCCAGGATGTCAATGCTCCCCGTAACGCCGCTGGTGTCCGGCGCCAGCTGCACGGCGATCGATAGCTGCATGCCGGCCACCGACAGGACGCCGGTGTAGCGCGTTGCCAGTGCCGCCGGTGCGGCGGGCTGTGCTGCTGCCAGGTCCGCTGTACCAGCCGGCGGGCGGATCGGCTGGCACGCTGCCGCCAGCAACAAGACGGCTGCCAGTGCACCCGCAAGAAGGGCACTTCGTGAAATCTTCATGCTCCGTGAACCTTTGCGTCTTTGCAGCTCACAATCCTCTCGCGTTGTCTACAGGAGAGGCCGATCGACGCCAGGATTTTGCAAGTTCGCCCTATCGGCAGCGGCGGTGCCCGAAAATCCTGGTTCCTGAATCCCATCCCTTTAGGCCCCTTCAAGTCGCTCTGCGATAATCTCGGCGATATCCTTGACCTTGATGCCCTGGTCGGCCTGCTTCGAAGCGTCCGTCATCATGGTCAGACAGAAGGGACAGCCAACGGCTATAGTCTTGGCGCCCGTTGCAGCCGCCTCGTTGTAGCGTGTCACGTTGACGGCTGCGGTGCCGTGCTCCTCCTCCTTCCACATCTGTGCGCCGCCGGCCCCACAGCAGAAGGAGTGCTTGCCATGGCGCGGCATCTCGACGACGAAAGCATTGGTGTCCAACAGCAGCTTGCGCGGTTCCTCGACAATGCCGTTCTGACGGCCCAGATAGCAGGGGTCGTGGAAAGTGATCATGTCGACTTCCTTGAAGCGCTCGACGCTGATTTTCCTGGCCGCAGTCAATTCGGAGAGTAGCTGTGTATGGTGGATGACCTCATAGTCGCCGCCGTACTGGCTGTATTCCTTGCCCAGCGTCTGGAGGCAGTGCGGGCAAGTCGTGACGATACGCCGCTTTTGCTCGCCCATGACCTCATTGAGCGTCTCGATGTTGCCTTGTGCCAGCTCGAAGAAGAGCGCTTCGTTGCCGGAGCGGCGCGCCGAATCGCCTGTGCAGCGTTCTATTTCGCCCAGTACGGCAAAATTGACACCGGCGGCAGCGAGCACCTTGGCCAGCGCGCGGGCTGTATCCTGCGCGCGCGGGTCGTAGGAAGGTGCGCAGCCTACCCACCAGAGAATCTCGAAGTCGGGATTCTCGTCTACTGTCGGCACTTCCAGCCCATTTGCCCACTTCATCCGGTCGCGGGCGCTCATATTCCATGGGTTGCCGTTACGCTCCATGCCGCGGTAGGCCGTCTTCAGCTCGTCGGGGAAGCTGTTCTCCATGAGCATCTGGTAGCGCCGGATATACAGGATGTCGAACATCGGCTCGTTGCCCACCGGGCAGATGTCCACGCAGGCGCCACAGGCCGTACACGCCCACACCGCCGACTCGGAGATGGCAAAGTCAATGAGCGATAGCTCAGACTCTTTCCCCCCGGCGACGTCCCCCAGATGCTCGTTCAGGTAGTAACGCTTGTTGACCTCCAACGCAGAGGGTGAGAGTTCCTTGCCCGTCGTGTAGGCTGGGCAGACATCTTGGCAGCGGTTGCACATGATGCACGAGTAGGCGTCGACCAGGTGTGTCCACGGCAGTTGCTCGATGGTATTGACGCCGAAGAGTTCCTGTGACTCGTCCTCGAAATGGATAGGGTCAAGCGTCCCCAGCGCAGTGCGCTTGGGCTTGGTGAGAAAGTTGACGCCCGACATGATCAAGTGGAAATGTTTCGTATAGGGGAAGTAGGGCAGGAAACCCAGGATGAGGCCGATGGCCAGCCACCAGCCCAGGTGTTCCCCGACTGTCCGCGCACCTTCGCCCCAGCCGGCCCAGAGTTGCGCGAGCGCTGTGCTGAAGGGCTGCCACGGGTCGCCGCCTTCCAGCGAGACCTTGAAGCTGTTGCCAACCCAGCGGAAACCGACGTGGCAGAGGATGAAGAGCGCTACGATGAGCGAGTCACGGCGGATACCGCCCTGCTTGACCCGGTCGACGAGTTTGACGTTTTCGCGATAGGACAGGGCCTTGTCGTTGAACACGAAGCGGCGCAGGATGAAGTAGATAACGCCGATCAACACACTCATCGTGGCAATATCGGCCAGCAGACGATAGATATCGCCGACGATATTCTGACCCAGGAAGGTCACCGGCAACATGCCTTCGACGACATCGCCAAAGTTGACGAGGAAGTAGAAGATGAAGCCCAGCGAGATCATCATGTGGAAGAGGCTGCTCAGACCACGTGTCTTCCAAATGGGGCGCGTGGTAATCCACGTGTACGCAGCGTGCCACAAGCGAGACAGCATGTAGCCGAAGGTCGGCTTCTCCCCTGTACCGCGCAGAACGGCTCTGTACACCTTGTAGAAACCGACACCGGCAAAGTAGAGCGAGGCAGCGAGAGCGGCGACAAAGAAAATTTTTTCAACCAGAGTCAACATACGATCCCTTTCTGCATGACAACGCAGAGG
>CAIRNL010000084.1 GCA_903879975.1 uncultured Chloroflexota bacterium
GTACACCATTATAGCACTTGAGTCTGTGTATCCCGACCTCCGATCGGTACATTGCAGCCCTGATCACGGCAGGCAAAACCAACCAGACCCGCTCTGCAGCGCCCGTGAACTCAATCGCCAAATTCTCCAGAATCACTGCCAGATAGATTTTTGCTGCCATCTGCAGACGGTAAATCAGAAGAGGGTCTTCTTGTGAGTGTACTGACACAACTCACTGCTGTACAGTGGCTAGCGCTAGGCGCCGGCATCGTCCTCTTTTTAGGTCCAGGAATGCTGCTGACTGTGGTCTTGAGGCTGCACGACCGCTGCGATCTGACACAACGCGTTATTTTCTCACTCCCACTGAGCATTTCGGCCCTGACTGTGACACTCGCAGTCCTTGATCTCATCTCGGCAACGCTGACTCCGGCCATCTTCGCCGCCCTGCTTGCACTCTGTTGGCTCGTCTATTTGTGGATGACGCGGCCGTTGCAATCCGAGAGCGCTATCCCCTTGCGCATCGGTTTGTTGCCTGAAACAGCCACCTTTTGGCTGATCGCCGCGCTGATCGCCGTCGTTCAGTTGGTGGCCGTGCGTAGCGTGGTGGCCCAGCCTGGCAGTGACGGGTATCACCACACCTTGATTGCGCAGACTATCGCCCAACGCGGCGCCCTGCCCAACGATCTGCTGCCGCTCACGCCGCTGATCTCGTACACATATCATTACGGGTATCATGCAACCGTGGCGGCACTGCACTGGCTGAGTGGTGCACCCGTCCTAGCTCTCACCTTACTCGTGGCGCAGTTGCTTAAGGCTGGGGTCGCCCTCACGGCAGCGGTATTCGCTGAGGTGATGATCGGGCGGCGCAGTGCCGGCATTGTGACAGCGCTGATCGTCGGATTGATTGCTGTTTTTCCGACTTTTTATGTGAATTGGGGTCGCAACACGCAGTTGACCGGGATCTTGCTACTGGCAGCACTGCTGGCCGTTCTGTGGCTTTGGTCTTTTGGCCGGCCGGACTGGCGGCTGGTCGTGGCAATCGCACTGCTGGCAACAGGCCCGGCCTTCGCTCACTACCGCGTCACCCTCATGGCTGTGGTCGGCTGCAGTGGCGTCGTCATCTCTGCTGCGGTGGCCCGGCGTTGGGAACGTGCAGAGATGCGCATGCGTCTGCTCCAGATCGCTGCAATGGGACTGACTGCACTCACTTTTGCGTCGCCATGGCTGGGGCACGTATGGGCGGCGCGCTCTGTGGGGTACCCTGCTCCCATCAGCCAAGCTGGCCCAGGCTTCTTCCAACTCGACCGCATGGGCAGCCTGGTGTTGAACTATCCGACCAACTGGTACGTGTTGGGGGCTGCTGCGCTCACCTTCCTGTGGGGAATCTGGCGGCGGCTGGCGGGCGTGCTCGCCATGGCTGCGTGGCTGGCCGTCTTGCTGGCGATTGCGCTGCCAGGGGGCGCCGGCGAGTACATGGATCCAATCACCGTCATTACGTCATCTTTTCTGCCAATGAGCGCCATGATTGGTGTGGCTGCCACCGACTTTGTCACCCAGAGCGAACGGTGGCGCCGATGGCGTGCGGTGGCAGTCGCTGCCATCATCTTACCTGCTTCGTTCTACGGAACGATCCGGGTTGTCGATGCGGTAGAGAGCGGCGCGGCCTACGTGCAGCCTGAAGACATCGCCGCAGCAGCCTGGGTCAATGAGCATGTGAGCGAGGATGCGCTCTTCATGGCCAATACATTTTGGTTCGACTTCCTGCCTGACTTTATCATCGCCTCCGACGCCGGCGGCTGGCTGCCGGTACTGGCGGGCCGAGCTACAATTGTGCCGCCCATGATCTACCCGGTAGAGCGTACAGCCGAACCGGACTTCAACAAGCGACTGGTAGCACTTGCACAGATTGCGCCGGATATGACCTCTCCTGCAGCCATCAATCTGTTGCGCAGCGCAGGCATCACGTACATTTTCATCGGGCAGCGCGGCGGCAGAATCGATCCTGCCCACCTACTTGTATCACCCGACTATACATTAGAATACCATGCAGCGAATACCTATGTCTTTCGACTCCTCGACGATACGGCAGGTGACTAGATGTTTGGGCGCTCTTCTCAACGCCTCTTTTGGAATATGCGGCCCAAGGCTGCCATGCTGATCGTCTTGCCGGCGAGTCTCCTGCTCACTGGCTTTGCCCCGCCGGCACACGCTGTTAGCCCAGCTAGGACAAAACCCCATGAGCCGGATTCTCAACTCTTTCTGCCACTGATAGGGCAAAAAATCACTGCGCCCGACCTGCGGCGGCTAACGGACGCGCCCGGTACGGAAACTCAACCTGCGTTGTCACCTGACAACCGACAGGTGGTCTATGTCGGTGTCGATGCCAGCGGCAGCACCGATCTGTATCTAGTCGATCTGGCTGGCGGCGCGCCGATCAACTTGACCAACTCGCCCTCGGTCATTGAGGAGACGCCGGTGTTTGCGCCCGACGGTTCGCTCATTGTCTTTGGTCGCAATGCGGGGGACGGTTGGGACATCTACTCGATTGCATCCAACGGAACAAACCTGCTGCCGATAGTCGCCAGTGCCGGTTCCGACGAGAGCCATCCAGCCTTTTCGCCCGACAGGAAGACGCTCTACTTCGATAGTAACCGCGAAGGCAAGAACTGGGACATCTACAAGGTAGAACTGCCAAACGTCACATGGTCTGATGTTGTGCGTAGCCCGGGCACCGATCGTTTTCCAGTTGTCGGGTTGGGCGGCAAGTACTTGATCTTCCGCTCCGAGGTGAGCGGTAACAGCGATATCTACCGAATCAGCACAAATCGTTCGTTGCTGCTCCGCCTGACCATTGACTCTGCCTTTGATGGATATCCGGCTGCGACGCCAGCTCACCAGGGGCTTGCCTATTCCA
>CAIRNL010000085.1 GCA_903879975.1 uncultured Chloroflexota bacterium
ATGGCGACGAGCAGCTATGGTGCCGGTACCTCGTCCAGCGGCGTCGTGCGCATCCTCAAGGATCTCAACAGTTCCATCGAAGGGCGCAATATCGTGCTAGTGGAAGACATCATCGACAGCGGCCACACACTGAGCTACCTGGTGCGCATCTTGCAGGAACGGCAGCCGGCTTCTCTGCGTATTATGACCCTGTTGGACAAGCCTGAACGCCGAGAAGTCGACATTCGCGTCGACTGGGTCGGTTTCTCCATTCCAAACGAGTTCGTCGTCGGCTACGGCCTCGACTTTGACGAGGTCTACCGCAACCTGCCCTTTATCGGGGTATTGAAGCCCAGCGTCTACGGCGCCGAGGGCTGAGTTCGGTCGACCGTCTACGTGTTTCGCATCCATCCTGCCCGACTGCATCAATCCGTCACGGTGCATGTCGCGCGTACCTTGACGGCGTGTGTACTGCTCCTGGCCTCGGTCGCCGCGCTCTGTAGCCCAAGCGTCGTCGCTGCCCAGGACAGTAGCAGTTCGACCTACATCGTGGTGCCGGGCGACACCCTGGGCGCCATCGCCACTCGCCTGGGCGTTTCCCTGGAGGCATTGATCGCCGCTAATGGCATCCAGGATCCCAGTCTCATCCGCGTCGGGCAGGAATTAATCATCCCCAACGCTGACGGCACAGTTCCTGTCGTAGCCGTGGCTGCCGCAACCGAGACTGGTACCGCGCGCGCGCTGGCTGGCGAAACCATTGCGACACTGGCAGCACGCTTCGCCCAGGATGCGGCGTTGGTAGCTGAGTTGAATGATGCCCCCCCGGAGCGTCGCCTCTTTCCTGGCCAACCCGTGCAGATTCCTAGACAGGCCGTTCCGCCGCCTTCCGCCAACTTTGGCGCAATCACAGCGGTCGATGCGCCGGCTTCGATCGTCCAGGGTCGAACAGGGCGTATCTACGTGGAAACCAGCCGACCGTTGCTGCTACGTGGCGAGTGGAATGGCCGGTCGCTCGTCTTCACCGCTATCGGCGACGACGGTCTGCGCCAGTTCGCGTTTGTGCCGGTCGACGCGCTGCTCGATCCAGGCCAATACCCACTCCATCTCGGCTACGTCACGGCACGCGGGAATTTTGTACAGCGAGCATGGCTGGTGCAGGTAGCGGGTGGTCTCTACGATTACCAGGAGATCGTCGTGCCCGAGGATAAGGCAGCGGCGTTGACGTCCGATGTCGTGGTTGCCGAACGTGAACGCGTGGTGGAGACCTGGTCGCAGCTGACGCCCAGTGTCTTCTGGGAACGACCCTTCCAACGCCCCATCGACACTGATTATCCCACGACCAGCCCCTTCGGGACACGGCGTACCTACTCCGTCGCCGACATCGGGAATTTTCACGCCGGGCAGGACTTTGGTGCGCCTGAAGGCACGCTCGTCGTTGTACCCGCCCCAGGCATTGTTGCGCTGGCGGAGCCGTTGGCTGTGCGCGGCAACGCCGTCATCATCGATCACGGGCGTGGCGTCTTCAGCGGCTACTGGCATTTGAGCGAACGAAAGGTAGAAGTGGGGATGTGGGTCGACACGGGTGATGTGCTGGGCCTTGTGGGCAACACCGGCATGAGCACCGGCGCACACCTGCACTGGGAACTGCGCATCAACGGTGTGGCCGTCGATCCAATGCAGTTCATCGACGAAGCACCTTTTGCCGGTCCGGAAATAGAGACGAGCACGGCGCCTTGAGGGGTGAGCTACCGGCGTCGGTTGGACATCTGGCAATCAAACACCGGCCACACTGATGTGCAGCCGGCGTTTCCAATGAGAATCAGTGAGGACTACTCTTCTTCCCCGGCCTGCTTGCCCCGCTTGACGACCTCAGGTTCCGTCATCCCGCCTTCGACTCCCTCTGCAAGAGACTCGGCCTCACCGGCACGGGTGGTCATCAGGCTAAAAATTACTTCGTCGGGGTCGTCAAGATAGGTAACACCTTTGATGGCGGGCAAATTACGCACGTGTAGCGGCGCTTCCAACGTCAACGGTGCGATGTCCATGACGACTTCCACCGGAATGTCGGCGGGAAGTGCCTCAATGCGCAACATTTCATGCGGCTGGTAGAACATGAGGCCGGCCACCATACCCGAGGCCTTGCCAGTCGGCACCAGTGGCACAGAGACATGCTGCTTCTCGTTCATGTTGACGGCATAGAAGTCTGCATGCATCAGGCTGTGGGTCACCGGCTCGCGCTGGACGCTCTTGATGAGCACATTGTGTTTGCCGCCATCCGTCACGGAGACAGAGATGACCCGGGAGGCGCCGCCGTCGTGCAACGTACGTTCCAGATCGCGCTCAGCAACCTGCAGGTTGATCGGCGCAGAGATTGCGCCATATACCACAACCGGGACCAGGCCTTCACGGCGCAATTGGCCGACCTTGCGGCCAGTGAGATTGCGCTGCTCGGCTTTCAAAATTAAATCGGACATTTCATGCTCCTCAATGTTGCTTTATGTGATGTGCCGGCATCACTTTTGTGGCTCCCTGCACCCGTGCTGGTGCTCCAGCCTGGCCGGCATTCTCTACAAAAACTTGCGTTGCGCAGGTCACCGGCTGGAGGGACGGCGTCCAGCAACCGCAAAGATGACTCGTGCGGCAATGATCGTGGCAGCAAAGCCGGCGCCTATGGCCAGCCCTACCAGCGGCGAAATAGTGCTGTGCACGTCGCCGCGCACATTGACGGCAAAGAGTAAGCCGGTATGAATCTCGTTGCCCTGCATAGTGCGCGCTGCCGCAACGCCACTGTTGAGCGTATTGGCATGCACTTCACTGGCCATGACAATCCCCATGGCCGCATCTTTTGCCTCTAACGATCCCGCCTGCACGAGACCCGCAGCAGCGTCTTCCAGATAGGCGGCTGATGAGCGGACGCTCTGCGCAAAGGAGTCGCGTAGGGAGACCTGACCACTTTCGACATGGCTGACGCTGGCGTTGCTGACGTCTGTCAAACGGCTGCCAAGCTCTTCACTTGCCCGCGCTGCATACTCATCCAGCGGGTTATCGTGGCTACGATTGTCGTGGTCTGTCATGCGTTCCTCGTACGAAATAGCGCTTTTTCCCAAAAAGACGCGTCCCTGATTATAGCGACTACGCCCATTACGGTCAATTTTGACGTAGTCAAACAGGGTAATTGAACTGCACAATTGCACTTTCTCAGCGCGCCAATGGTAGACTGACGTGCATGTCATCGCCCACCCGCCGTCGGCGCCATCTGCTCTGGGGACTCATAGTCACAGCGGTACTGGCGCTGCTGGCCGGTGCCGTATGGCTGGGCGTAGCTGTGCGCAGCAACGCCTGCTCGCCCTGCGGAACACCTGCTGCCCTGCCGCTCAACAACCTCAGCCCTGGCGCTGTCGCCCGCATGGACAGTTCGACCTTTGGCTACTCAGCCGGCTGGCGCGTCTCAGAACTCGGCGCCAACCCGCACGAGCCGGCTATCCCTGATCGCGAGCCGGCCGGCGATCTCACCTTTTCCTACGCCGGCACAACGCTGTGGCTGCGCCTGGCACTTGGCGGCTACTGGAGCTATCTCTACGTCACCGTAGACGGACAGCCGGCCAATCTTCTGGCGAATATCGGCGGCAACAACGACAGCCTGGGCTACCCGGCCGGTTACATGACCCTGCTGGCACCTGAGCTGACTGTCGACGACCGCTCCGCCCTTACCTGGGTACCGGTACATCGCAGCAGTACCGCTGGGCCACACTGGGTGCGCATCGAACTCTGGCGTGGGTGGGGACAAACACCCTTGCGCGCTGTGGCAGTCGACCTGCCTGCCGAAAGCGCCGTGGATGCCGCCGGAACGCAACGCGTTGGGCATCTGCCGATCTGGCCGGGCATACTGCTGTTCCTGAGCGGCAGCTGGGGCGTGGCCGTTGCTGCGATGAACCTGTTGTTGCGCAGGAATCGGGGCATGCAACCGCTGCCAGCAGCCGGCACAAACACCCTGCGCCCCACTCTGGAACGGACGGCGCCCTGGCTGGCCGGTGGCAGCCTGCTCCTGATTATCGCCGGTGCGGCCGTAGACGCGTGGCTGCCCACTGCGGTGGGGGTTGCGCTGCTGGCGCTGGCCGGTATGGTGAACCCTGCGCTGTGGCTGGCGGCGTTGCTCTTCGGATTGCCCTTCGCCTATGGCGCCAAGCTGCCCCTGCTCCCACAACGTACCGTCGACCTCATCGATCTGGGGGTGCTGGGCGCTGTAGCGATCTGGGCGGCACGCTGGGCACTCAGCCGTGCGCTGCCCGGCCTGCAAGCCACATCAAGCCGGTCGTTTTCTGGCCGACGCGTGCTGCTCCTGCTTGCCCTGCTGACATGCTGGGCGTTGGTACCGGTTGTAGAAAGCCGTTATCCCAGCCTGGCCCTACGCGAGTGGCGCACGATCTTTCTCAACGCCCTGCTCTTTGGCGTGGTTCTGCTGGCAACGTTGCAGACGGCGACCCGCGCAGAGGAACGCCGCTGGCTGCTCGTCGGCGCATGGTTGAGCGGAGCTGCTGCCGTCGCACTGCTTGGGCTGTGGGGTTTTGTCGTTGGCGGCGACTTTGTGTCGGCCGCCGAGGGCGTACGCCGGGTCCAGGCGCTCTACGATTCGGCCAACAACCTGGCACTCTACCTCGACCGCACCGTGCCGGTAACGCTGGCACTGGCACTCTTTGCGCAGACCCGGCGGTCTCGCCTGCTGTGGGCGACGCTGGCCGCGCCACAAGCGCTCGCCTGGCTGCTCACCTTTAGCAAGGGCACACTTTTTCTGGCTGTGCCGGCCATGGTCGCTGTACTGGTCGCTGGGGGCATCTGGCTGCTACGCCGACAGGGCCGTTCTGCTCGCCCACTACTCTGGCTGGCCGGTGCTGCGATACTCAGCGGATTCGTACTGCTGCCATTTGTCGGCGCCGAACGTTTTCAGCGGCTCTTCGACTTCGAACAAGGCACAGGCTTCCTGCGTCTGCAGCTCTGGCGCAGCGCATGGCAGATGGCCCTAGACCACCTGTTTCTTGGCGTTGGCCCGGACCAGTTCCTCTATGTCTACCGCAGCAACTACCTGCTGCCGACCGCCTGGCAGGAGCCGAACTTGAATCATCCGCACAACCTCGTTCTCGACTGGTGGACGCGGCTCGGTGTACCCGGTCTCGTCCTGGGGCTGGCGTGGCTGGGTACGGGTATCACCGGCATCTGGCGTTGGTTTGCCTGCGGTGTGCACCCGGCGCTCGCCCTCGGTTGCCTGGCCGCTTCTGCGGCTGCACTGGCGCATGGGATCATCGACGTCAGCTACGCCCTCCCGGAGCTGATGCTCGTCTGGGTGCTGCTCTTTCACCTGCACAGCAACGCTGTGAAAGCAGAATGAAGACCGTCGCTTTGTCGTCGCATGTGTCACGATTCACGAAACCCAGCAGGCGTCACAGCAACAGCCTCACACATAATCCATCCCTCCTCGACGACTAGCGCCACGCCTCCCCCCACCAGCGGACGATCCACATCAGCGACGGCAAAAAGTACGCGGCCGTCAATGGTCGCTTCGATGCGATTGCCGTGCACGGTCAGGGCAAAGTCGTGCGTGGCGCCAAAAGACCAGGGGAAAGCCGTTTCGGCCAGAACGGTATCGCCATCCAACGCCTTGACCAACTGCGCCTTCCCGGTGCACGTGAGCAGGAGTGCATAGTAGCGCTGCATGCCCTGCACGCGCGCAGCGAGCCCCGCCGCCGCTGCTAAGTGCAGCGTAATCGCCGCGCGCACAGTGTAGTTACCCCACTCACGCGTACCCTGTGCAAGCAACCCGCGGCCACGATTCTGCACCAGCCGGTATGCCTCTGGCCACCAGAAGTCGTACTGATCCACACCGTTGACCCACGCCCGTCGCCACATGAGACCCTCGCCGCCCGGATTGGCCAGCACGACGTCGGGGGCGCCGTCCCAGGTCAGGTAATCGAGATAGAGGACGCCATCGGCACGCGTTGCGCTCGACACTTCCACGCCAACGGCACTGATCGGCAGACCGCCGGTGGACGGAATCGTCCAGGCCAATTCGATCTGTTCGCCCGCTGCCAAAATTTGCTGTGGCCCCCGACGACACTCGGTGGTGTCGTCGGGGGTATAGACGGCCACGTAGAGATTGACCGTCACTGGCCGGGCATTTTCTCCTGCTGATAGCCGGGCACGCGCCACCTGGCCACTGTAGAGGGTCGGCGCAGCATGGAGTGCATAGCCGCACTTGATGAAATACTCGGCCTCGTGCCGTGAGGGAATGAAGGTCGGCGTTCCCACACGTGCCGTACGCCCTGGCGCAATGGCGTGAAAGCGAATGGCGAGGCTACCCTCCTCGGATCGACTGTGACCCGCCACTTGTTCGACTGTAGCCGTACCCTGTGCGTCTGGGCTGGCATCGACCTGGAAGCCCTGTACGGCGCCGGGCAGAGAGAAGTGATAGCGCGCCCCTTCCTTGGGCGTGAGCGGCAACTCACCGGCCAGGGCACGGCCAATGTTGACGATGTGGTAGCTTTCGGTCAACGCGTCGGTGATCGCACGGCCACCGTCGGCTGTGGCCAGGTACATGCGATCTGCCACCGGCCCACGCCAGTCCGGCCCCGCATCGATGCCTGCCAGCCCATTCTTGATGCCCAGGATGCAACCGACGTTCCCAGAATTGCAGTCAGTGTCCCAGCCACAGGTGTTGACGATCATCAGTGACTTCTGAAAATCGTCGTCTCCATGTAGCAAGGCATGGAGAATCAGCGCGTGATTCGGTACCATATGGCAGTTGCCGCCATACTTGTCGTAGCCGTAGTTGGCAGCGATCTGCGCACGTGTCTTGCGCCAGTCCGGCTCAGCAGCATGCCACTCGCGAATCTGGCCGATCATGCGGTAGATGAGCGAATCCGCAGGGATGAAACGCAGGGCGGTATCGATGAGTTTGTGGACATCCGTCTCGACAAAGGCCTGTGCCTCCATCGCTGCAACCACCTGCGCACCATAGATCGCCTCGCCGTCGTGGCTGACACTGGCGGCACGCCGCGCTAGGTCGGCGGCCAGCTCCGGATCACCCGGCGCTACCATGGCCCAGCCGTCGATGAAAATTTGTGAACCGATCTGCTCGGCAACGACCTTGCCGTTGAGGGCAATAGAGCCGCTCTGCGGCGCCGGAATCCCGTTCTTCAGGCGCAAATAGGCAGTGTGCTCGGTAGAATTGCCCATGCCTCCCCACCACAGGATCGTACGCTGTTCGATGATGTAGTTGAGCCAGGTTTGCCCGATCTGAGCCGGGGTGAGGGTGGGGCGATTGCCGTAATCAGGTAGTGCGCGCAAGAAGGTAAATGTACCAGAGATATCGTCGTCGGTAACGATCAGTGGCACATGGCGCTTCTCATGTACGTAGTACCAGATCTCGCCAAGCTCTTGCATGATGCGATCGTAGGTCCAGCCCTCAAAGGGGCGACCCAGATAGACACCGATGATCTTGCCAAGGACACCGGCGTAGACGCGTTCAATATAGTCAGATGGCAATTGCATATGGAATTCGTACCTTTCAAAGTCGCGGTCAGCCCTTCAATCCGCCGCGGGCAAGACCTTCGATAAACTGTCGTTGCAATGACAAGAAAAGGATGACAACAGGGATGATCATGATCATCGAGGCTGCACTGGTCAGTCCCCAATCCCGCGAATAGCGGGTTTGGAATGAGAGTACACTCGTAGAGATCGGTTTCAAGTTGGCGTCCTGGAGAAAAGTGACTGCAAACAGGAACTCGTTCCAGACACCGAGACCCACGACAAGCACGACCGTCAGGAAGCCTGGCCATGCCAAGGGTAAGATAATACTTGTCAATACTTGGAGATCGTTGGCGCCATCTATGCGTGCAGCCTCCTCGAAGTCCATTGGAATTGATACCAGAAAGGAGCGTAACAGGTAGGTGGCAAAAGGTGAGTAGAGCGCGGCATAGATGATGATCAATCCCAGCAAGGTGTTTACCAATCCCAGGCGTGCCCACATGAAATAGAGTGGCACCATGAACAGCAATGCGGGCATGCTGGTGCCCACGAGCAGATAGAAACTAAGCGCGTTTGCGCCGGCAAAGCGAAAGCGCGCCAGGGCAAACGCTCCCAATCCCCCAAGGACCAGTACAACAAGGATTGTGCTGGAAGTAAGTATCAGGGTATTCAGCACAGTTCTCGAAAACCCGCCTTGCATCCATGCGTCCGTCTTTAGACCTGCGGAATGCCGAGACCTTCAGCGCCAACCGGCGATGCGGCAAAGGCCGCACCGGCCCGCGCCAGCAGTTCCATGCCGATGGCGGCCCGGCGCACGCGCTCGCGGCCGGTGGCTATGGCCGCCGCTTCCAGGTGCACGCCGCTGGGGTAGATGTTGGGCGCGTTGCGCAGGCCAAATTTGAGATAGACCGGGGCGG
>CAIRNL010000086.1 GCA_903879975.1 uncultured Chloroflexota bacterium
GCCAGGCGCGCAGCGTCACAAAGCTGATGCCCATCATCTCCGGCTCGGCGAAAGAGACCGCGGCCTGCACCGCCGAAGCTAGACTCGTGCCCTGCGCCGAGCGCGCTGACGCCGCCTGGTTGTTCGTGTCGGTGCTGTAGTCGAGCGCAGCGTACATCACCACGCGGTGCGTGTCCCACATCAGATCCTGATAGGTTTCCAACCATGCTGCCAGCGTCTCCGGCCCCTCGCGCAGTAGCCCTTGGAAGCGGCGAATCGCCGGCAGGCGCGCCTTGATCTCGGCGAGTTTGGCCTCCCAGTCGGCGGGCGTCGGAAAAATATTGGCAAGATCCCAGGTATGCTCGACGGGAATCTCGTTGCGGGCAGGAACCGTTTGGGTAGTCATCAGTTGTGTCCAATCGCTTTGATAATCGCCCTCTTTTTTGACCGAAACCTGTGGGGGTGAGGCTGAAAATCCATTATTCGCATCCATTCTCGACAACAGTACAGGCAGCATAGACAAGTATTTTAGACACGTGATAGTATTCTGCCAGATTATGGGAATGACGTATGCAATCAACCGTCCACAGTAGAAAGAGGAGCAGGTTGCCAGCCTGATCGCAATCGCTCTGCCCGGCACACAGCCACCTACGGCGTTATGCGCAATAACGCGTGGTGCCGGTAAGTGTACACCCGCAAAGAACTTGCCACCCCATTCAGGCAGAGGGTTTGCGCAAATCACCTGTTCAAAGCATTATGGATGAGATCATGCCATCGACTCACGTTACTGAAATCGCCGCTGTTGCCGCCGTTGCGCGTCGCCTGGTCGAACAGATCGACCGCGTGATCGTCGGCAAGGATGCCGTCGTCGAATTGCTGCTGGTTGCGCTCTTCTGCGACGGCCACGTGCTGCTGGAAGATGTGCCCGGCATCGGCAAGACGACGCTGGCCAAGACGCTGGCGCGCTCGTTGGGCTGCACCTTCAGCCGCATTCAGTTCACGCCCGACCTGCTGCCTTCTGACATCACTGGCGTCAACATCTTCAATCAGAAGGTGGGCGAGTTCGAGTACCGCGGCGGGCCGATTTTGGCCGAGGTGGTGCTGGCCGATGAGATCAACCGCGCCGGGCCGCGCACACAGGCTGCCCTGCTCGAAGCCATGGAGGAACGCCAGGTCACCGTCGATGGTGTGACGCGGCCATTGCCCTATCCCTTCCTGGTGCTGGCTACGCAGAACCCCGTGGAGCTGGAAGGCACTTTCCCGCTGCCCGAGGCGCAGCTCGACCGCTTTTTGCTGCGCGTGGCCATCGGCTACCCAGGCCGCGAAGATGAGCGTACGATCCTGCGCCGCTTCCGCACGCGCAACCCGCTGGCGGAAGTGATGCCGCTGATCGGTGCCGATGAATTGCGCCAGGTGTCGGTGCGCTGCAGGCAGGTGGCCTGCCACCCCATCGTGGAAGATTACCTGCTCGACTTGGTGATCGCCTCGCGCGGCGACCCTGCCGTGGAGTTGGGCGTCAGCCCGCGCGGTTCGCTGGCTCTCCTGCGCGCCGGCCAGGCGCTGGCTGCCATTCGCGGCCGCGACTTTGTCATCCCCGACGACATCCAGGTGCTGGCGCGGCCGGTGCTGGCACATCGTCTCATCCTCAGCCCTGAGAGCCGGCTGCGCGGCCAGAGCGCTGACGGCGTCCTCGCCCGCCTGTTGGAGCAGGTGCCGGTGCCTGTTGAGGAGCAGTGGAGCGTGGCGCGGTGAGGGCATGGGCGTGGGGGCTGGCCGGGTTGGCGCTGCTTGCTGTCTTCTTGCGCAGCGCGCCGCTGTTGTTACTGACCTTTTTCCTGGCCCTCATCGCCGGTGCGGCACTGCTCTGGCTGCGTGTCTGCCTGCAGGGCGTCACCTACCGTCGCCGCTTCGGCAGCCTGCGTCTCTTTCATGGCGAGGCGACCGACCTGCACATCGAGATCGCCAATGCCAAACCGCTGCCGCTAGCCTGGCTGCGCGCCGAGGACGAAGTGCCCAAGGCGCTGGCCATCGAGCCGGCGCGCCTTTCGGCAAGCCATCGCCCGGGACGCCAGCGCCTGCTCAACCTGCTGTCCCTGCGCTGGTACGAGCGAGTGACCCGCCACTACCGTGTCAACGGCGTGCAGCGCGGGGCGTGGGCCTTTGGCCCGGCGCGTCTGCTCTCCGGCGATATGTTCGGCTTTGCTGTGCGTGAAGAGACGCTGGACAGTACCGACACGCTGCTCGTCTACCCGCGCCTGGTGCCGCTCGTCGCGCTGGGGTTGCCGTCGGATCGCCCCTTCGGCGATTTTCGCGCCATGCGTCGCCTGGCTGAGGATCCGCTGCGGCTCAGCGGTGCGCGCGACTACGTGCCCGGCGACAGCATGCGCCATGTGCACTGGAAGGCATCCGCGCGGCATGCGATATTGCAGACCAAGACCTTCGATGCTTCGGCCAACCGCCCGCTGGCCATCTTTCTCAATATCAATACCTACGAGCATGTCTGGGAGGGGATCGACCCAGACTTGCAGGAATATGCCATCACGACAGCGGCATCGCTGGCCCACTGGGCCTGGGCGCAGGGACAGGCGGTTGGCCTCTATGCCAACGCAGTCACACAGCCGGGTGCCCGCGTCGTGCGGATTCGACCGGCTGGCCACCGTGACTCACTCACGTTGATCCTGGAGGCGCTGGCGCGTATCGTTCCCTACGGTCGCTGGACCATCGAGGATTCGCTGCGCAGCGAGGCGTTGCACCTGCCCTCCGCTGCCACCGTGGTGATTGTGTCTGCGCAGGTCAGCGCCGGCCTGCGTCGTACGCTGCTCTACCTGCGCGGCCGTGGCTATGCGGTCAGTCTCGTGACGTTGGGGCAGGCGGGCGCGGCAGCGCCCGTACCGGGTGTGCGCACTTATCATATTGGCGGAAGGGAGGCATGGCATGAGCTCACGAGTCTCACCCTCGCCTGAGGCGCAGTGGGGCGGCGGCGGATCGCTGGCGTGGGTGCTGGCCGTGTTGGTGTCCGCGATGCGTGTCGCCTGGATCTGGCCGTGGTTCCTGCTGCTCGGTACATGGCTGGCACCCTCCTATGGCCAGCCCCTCCTGCCGTTGGGGGCGTTCTTTGCGCTGTTGCTGGGTGGCCGCGCCGTAGCGCAATTTGCCTTGCGTCGCTCGACGACGACGCGCCAGGCACGCGTGTGGATGGCGATACTCGGCCCAGTCCTGCTGCTGGCGCTGCTGTGGTGGCAATATGGTCGCCCGTGGGCGCCGTGGGAGTTGATATGGCTGCAGGATGCCACCGGCAGCCGCGATCTCTGGCAGCGCGAGGCGCCGCCGGCAGTCGTTGCCTTTGCCGTTGCGGCGGGTCTGTGGTTGCGTGGGGTAACAGATGCCGGGCATATCGCCGGCCATGCCGATATTGTGAGCGGCTTCGTGACGGGCAGCGTGGCCTTTGCCCTGCTGTTGCTGGCCAGTCCGTTGGCCGGCCTGGCGCTGCCCGCCGGCACGCTCCTGTGGCTGGTGATCTGGCTCCTTGCCGGCATGGCTGCGCTGGCCCTGGCCAGCATCGAGCGTTCGCTCTATGCTGGCAGTGTGGATGCGCCGGCGCGTCTGCGCGTCAACCGCTACTGGCTGGCCAGCGTGGGGCTGGTGATGGCAGGCGTGTTGCTGCTGGGGTTGCTGCTGGGTGCGCTTGTGGCGCCCGACGCTGTGGCGAGTGCGCTGGCTGTGCTGACGCCGTTGGTCGACCTGCTCGGGCAGATACTGCTGGCTGTGCTCTACGCAGTCGTCTATGTGCTTTTCCTGGTGCTGTCTCCGTTGATCGCATGGCTGCGCTCCCTGCTGGCAGACCTGCAGCCGCCTGAGAGCATGGTCGAGCCGCAACCCTTTCAGCCTCTCTCCCCTCTGTTGATGGACCCGGCGACTTCTGTCCCAGCAGAGACCGTGGAAGCTCTGCGCTGGATGACGATGGTGGCCGTGCTGGTGGCGGTGGGGTTGATCCTGGCGCTGGCCCTGCGCTTCCTACGCGTGGGCGACGGGGAGACGGCCAATGAGACGCGCGAGTCGATCCTGTCGCGGGCATTGCTGCGTGCGCAGTGGCAGACATTGCTCGATCGCTTGCGTCGCAGCGGAGCCGAAGACGGCAGCGCACACTTCGTCGCATTGGACGGGGAGGAAGCGGCGCGCCGGCAGATTCGCGCCGCCTACCAGCACTGGCTGGCGGCGATGATCGGCCGCGGCCGGCCGCGGCCACCGGGTGCTACGCCCGTCGCCTACGGCCGCACGGCGGGCACCGCCGTGCCGGAGCAAGCTGCTGCGCTCGAGACACTCACGGCCACCTATGTCGAGGTACGTTACAGCAGCAGCATACCGGATGCCACTGCTGTGGCGAACGCCGACGCAGCGCGGCGGGTGCTCGCTGCGAGCAGTGATTCTCTCACCATCAACGCGGACATCAGATGAATCGCCGGACAACACCCGACTGTCCTTCACGCGCTCGATATCTGGTTCGTCCCATTTTTCTAGGGAAGCCTTGCTCATGACCTCATCGGAATCGATCTGGCATCAGGTACAGCGCACTGCCGACCGCGCGCAAGCTGTGGCGGATCACAAACAGGCGATCGATCTATACACGCAAGCGTTGGCTGAACCGGACATCCCATGGGAGGCCCGGAGTGCGATCAGACTGGCGCGCGCCAGGAGTTGGTCGATGCTGGGAGAGATCGATGTGCTGGACGGTGAACTGAGCGCGTTGGCGGTGCAGGCCGCTGCGCTCGCGGATTATGCAACGCAGTCCACGGCACTGTACGACCTGGCGATAGCCCTACGGTTCACCGGTGCATTCGAACGTGGGCTGCAGCTATGCCGGCAGGCAGTCCGGGCTGCCAAGCGAGTCGGTCGGACCGATCTGGAAATCGGAGCGTTATTCGCCCAGGCGTTGTATTATATCGAACGGGGTGAATATCGCAGATCACGGCGGTGTCTTAAACGCTCCCAGGCGTTGGCAACACCTGAGAATCTGGTAGGGCAGATCCAGATTGCCATATTGCAAGGACTTCTTGCGCTGCGTTTGGGACATCATCAGCAGGCGATCGTGAATGCCGAACAGGCGCTGCATCTGGCACAGAGTGGCAGCGAGCGTTCCTGGATTGCCCTGGCGCTCAACTTGTTGGCGATTGCCGACCCCGACTTGACCCGGCGCGGCATGTCACTGGAGGCAAGCGAGGCCCTGTACGCAGAGATCGGCGATCGCGTCCAACAGAGTATGGCGCTGGCGAATCTTGGCAACTGGCTGCTCGTATTTGGGCTGTTTTCGCAGGCAGCCGCCAACGCTCGCAAAGTGCTGCAACTCTTGCCTACGGTTCATGGGAATATGGTCGCAGCGCGGGTGTATGCGTTGCAGACACTGGGACTGGCGCTGTGCGAGGCAGGCGAGTTTGTGCCTGCGCGTAGTTGTCTGGAGGAAGGCTGGAATCTGGCCAAAGAGACCAAGATGTCTGTTCTGGAGCATATCATGGTTGCTGGGTTGGCGAGCATCGATCTCTACTCGGGAGACCCACAACGGGCGCTAGAGCGGTGGACAAAGAGGGAGTGGCAGTGGCCGGACGCTACGCCCAGCATAATTGCCGAGAGGCTCGCCAATCAAGCACTGGCGTCCAGGCTGATGGGAGACACTGCTGCCGGCACACGACAGGCGCACGAGGCAGTCAGTCTGGTTCGGCCAGAAAACTTCGGCAACCCGGAATGCTTCTACGAAACAATCTGCTGGCACTCTTACCTGGCATTGATGCCCATCGATGCACGGCCAGACGAACCGGTCTTGACGGAGGATCGGTGGCGTATCCTGGATCTGGGCTGCCAGGCGCTGTTGAAGCCAATCGAGGCTCTGTCAGACGCTGGGTTGCGCCGCAATTATCTTCACCAGGTGCCAAGCCGCAGGGAACTGATCCTGGAATGGCTGCACTATGCACCAACCTATGCCAGGCCAGGAGCCATTGCGGAATTCACCCAAAAAGTGCATCGCCCGGGTCGCCTCATGGAAATGTTCCGCCGCCTGCTGGCAGTGGGTTTGCGACTCAATACCCAGCACGATCCAGAACGGCTGCCATCACAGATTCTTGATGAGGCGTCCGAATTGATCGGCGCCGAACGCATCGCGCTTCTGTTGTTTGACAGACAAGGCAGGCACCGCGTCGCAGAGGTGCACTTGCCGAGATCATTGCTGCCGGGGCCGGCTGGTGCTTCCTTGAAACCATCCCCCACGCGCACTGAGTTTCTGGCCGAGATCGAGCCATGGTTGGCGGAAGCCACGAACCGGCAGCAGGTCTTTGCGCACCAACTGAATCCGGACGCTTCCCTGCCCGAACAGCGCAGCATCCTGGTGGCGCCACTCATCAGCCAAGGGGAGTTGACGGGGATTCTCTACTGCGATGTGAGAGGCTGCTTTGGTCGTTTTGAAGCTGAAGATCTGAATCTGCTGGGGGTGCTTGCCAATCAATCGGCTGTGGCCTTGGTGAATGCAGGCCGGGCGACAACGTTGGGTGCCAAGATTGCACGGCGCACACGCGCCCTGGAGATGTCAACAGCCGCGCTGAAAGCTTCCAACGCAGACCTGGCGCGGCGCAACCGAGAACTGACGCTCATCAATCGTATTCAACAGGAACTCACTGCCCAACTCGACACACAGGCAATCTGCGATCGGGTGGGTGAAGAACTGAATTCGATCTTTGCCGCCGATACGGTCAGCATTGCGCTGTACGACTCCGGCGATCAACTGCTGCGCTTTCCCTATTTCAGGGTCGATGGCGTATACCAAGTGCCCTCGGTCAGATACCTCGAACCTGGCCAGGCAAAGCAATGGCTGCAATCTTGCAAGCTGGTGCGGATCGATGCGATCTTGGGAGAAACGCTGCCGGAAGGACTGACGACGATGCTGTTTCACCAGCCCGCCCACGCCGGCTGTTCCATGCTCGTCGCGCCGCTGCTGGCTGGCCAGGAAATCAAGGGTATCGTCGGGGTGAAGCGTAATGTAGTACATGCCTACTCCGACAGCGATCTGCGCTTTTTCCAGACACTGACCGCCATCCTCAGTGTTGTGCTGGAGAAAGCCTGGCTCTATGCTGAATCTGAGCACCGCGCCGATCAGATGGCGACCCTGGCCGAAGCGGGGCGCGAAATCGCAGCCTCTCAGGACCTGGCGGCGATTATGAGCCACATTGCACAGAGGGCACACACGGTCTGCCGGGCGCATACGACAGCACTCTTTCTCGCCGATCCCGATCTGCAAACCTATCGGGCAAACACCGCGCTCGGCCAATATGCCCAAGCATTCCAGTCGCAGGTCGTCTACCCAGGCACAGGAATCATCGGTGCAAGCCTCGCCAGCAAGGCACCCGAAATTATCCCTCAACTGGGGAGTGATCCACGCAGCATCCATGTCAGAGGCACGCCGCGCGATGAACTTCACTGGACGACGATGATGGTAGCCCCGCTCCTGGTGCGCGGCGAGGCGGCTGGCGCAATTGCCCTGTACCGTTACCAGCGTGAAGGTCTGTTCGCACCGGCGGACCTTGATTTCCTGGTAGGGTTGGCGCGACAGGCCGCCATTGCTGTTGAGAACGTTCAGTTGCTGGAAAATGTCCGGCAGTCACACGCCCAGGCTGAAGAAGCGCGCCGGGTGGCTGAAGAAGCCACACAGGCGAAAAGCTCATTTCTGGCGATGATGAGTCACGAAATCCGCACGCCGATGAACGCAATTGTCGGTATGAGCGGATTGCTGGCGGCGACGCCGTTGTCCAATGCACAGAATGAGTTCGTCACAATGATTCAAAGCAGCGCAGATGCGCTGCTCGCCCTGCTCAATGACATTCTCGACTTATCCAAAATTGAAGCCGGCAAGCTGGATTTGGAGCAGCGAACCCTTCATCTGCGCGAATGCATCGAATCAGCGCTGGACCTGCTGAAACCGCAAGCAGGTGAAAAAGGTATCGAGTTGATAGCCGATGTCGTCCACGACCTCCCGGCCTCAATTCTGGGCGATGTCGTGCGGCTGCGTCAGGTGCTCATCAATCTACTCAGCAATGCAGTCAAGTTTACTGAGCAGGGTGAAGTCGTGCTGACGGTTGCCTACACCGACACCGGCATCGAAGCTGAACGCCCTGCCAATGACGGTGCGCCCGCAGCTGCCAAGTTGGAGCGACAACTGCACTTTTCGGTACGCGACACGGGCATCGGTATCCCGTCCCAGCAGTTTCAGCGGCTTTTCCAGCCATTCAGCCAGGCAGACAGTTCCACCGCACGCAAGTACGGCGGAACTGGTCTGGGACTGGCCATCAGTAATCACTTGATTGAACTCATGGGAGGGACGATGTGGGCAGAGAGCGAGGGGACGCCCGGCAAAGGCTCCGTCTTCCACTTCGTCATCTCGATTGTGCCCGCAACGTCGCCCGGCGAACTGGCAGGTGCGAATGCTGAATGCTCAGCCCTGCGCGGCCTGCGTGTGCTGATTGTGGACGACAGTGAGACGAACTGCCGCGTGCTCAACCTGCAATGCGAACGATGGGGCATGCTGCCGCGCGCAACGGACTCACCCCACACGGCGCTGAATTGGGTTCGCAACGGAGCACAGTTTGATCTGGGAATCCTCGACTTTGCCATGCCGGACATCAACGGGGTAGAACTGGCGCAATCCATCCGGAAACTTGCACCCTTCCCACTGCTATTGTTGATATCGTTCAGCCCCGATATCAGGAGGGTGCCGCCCAACCTGTTCGCTGCACAGTTGCTCAAACCCAGCCGTTCCACTCTCTTGCTGGAGACATTGATCGCCGTCATGGCCGCACACATATCCTCTGCGAACAGTGCGGATCTCACCCCGATAGCGCAGCGCGGCATCAGGGCAACGCCGCAGCAACCGCTGCAGATTCTGATTGTAGAGGATAGCGCTGTCAACCAACGTGTGTTGCTGCTGATCTTGAAGCGGATGCAGCAGACAGCCGATGTCGTAAGCACTGGCTTCGATGCGATCGCTGCCCTGGAAGCGAAGCCCTACGATGTGATCCTGATGGATGTCCAGATGCCGGAGATGGACGGGCTGCAGACCACGCAGCACATCTGTGCAAGGTGGCCGGCCGGCCACCGTCCCCGCATTATCGCGATGACTGCACATGCCTTGCAGGGTGATCGGGAAATGTGCCTGGCGGCTGGCATGGATGACTACCTCACCAAACCGATTCAGGCGGATCTGCTGGCGGCTGCATTGGAAAAATGTCGCCGACTCGACACCAAACAGCCGGCGGGTGCGGGCTGAGCCGGCGAGCCAGCTTCAACTGTTGATCAGTTCCGCCAACCGCGCCTTGGCTGCCTGCGGATCGGCTTTGCCCTTCGTCGCGCGCATGACCTGCCCCATGAAAAAGCCGAAAAGCTTCTCCTCGCCGCCGCGATAGCGTTCCAGTTCGGCAGCGTTGGCGGCGAAAATCTCGGCGATGGCTTCGTCGATGACGCTCGTGTCCGAAACCATGGCCAGCCCCTCGCGTTCGACGATGACTTGTGGATCGTCGCCGCTCGCGTACATGGTCTCCAGCACTTTCTTGCCTGTGTTTTGGTTGATGACCTTGTCGTCGACAAGCCTGAGCAACCCGGCAAACTGGCCCGGTTGTATCTTCATTGCGGCAATCTGGCGCAGATCCTGCCCTTCACCGTCGGCGTAGAGCAGGCGGAAGAGCTCGCCGGTCATCCACGTTGCCAAGCGCTGAGGCTTGCTGTCGCCCAGCCCATAGACGGCGACGGCCTCCTCGAAGAAGGTCGCCACCTGCGTCTCGCTGGTGAGGATATCCGCCTCGATGCGGCGCACACCCCATCCCTGTTCGTACCGATCGCGCTTGGCGCCGGGCAGTTCAGGCTGCGTGGCAGCGATCCGAGCGACTTCTGCGCGGCTGACCTGCAGCGGTGGCAGGTCTGGCTCTGGAAAGTAGCGATAGTCGTGAGCGTCCTCTTTGCTGCGCTGGAGCACCGTGCGCTGCTTGTCCTCGTCCCAGCCCATGTTGACTTGCACGACGGCGCCGCCTGCCTCGATCACGCCCACCTGCCGCTCCAGTTCATAGGCGATGGCGCCGCGCACAGCCCGGAAGCTGTTGAGGTTCTTGACCTCGACCTTGGTGCCATACGCGCCGCGCACCTTTTGCTCCAGCGTACGTACGCTGATGTTGGGCTCGCAGCGCAGCGCACCCTTCTCCATGTCGCCGCTGTTCACGCCCAGCGCGCGGAGTGTGGCGCGCAGCCGCGTCAGATAGGCATAGGCTTCCTCGGCGCTGTGGATGTCTGCCTCGGTCACGATTTCCATGAGCGGCACACCGGCACGGTTGAGGTCGATGTAAGAATAGTGGCCCTGGTGAACAGAGCGCCCCGTATCTTCCTCCAGGTGCACGCGGCGAATGCGCACACGCTTGGTCGAGCCATCTTCCAGGTCGATTTCCAGATAGCCTTTTTCACAGAGCGGCAGTTCGTACTGGCTGATCTGGTATCCTTTGGGCAGGTCGGGATAGGTATAGTTCTTGCGTGCAAAGACTGCCGTCTCGTTGATGGTGCAGTTGAGCGCCAACCCCGTGCGAATCGTCGCCTCCACCGCAGCCCGGTTGATCGCCGGCAGCGCACCCGGCAACGCCAGGCACGTCGGGCAGACGCGCGTGTTGGGGGGCGCACCCTGGTAATCTGTACCGCAGCGACAGAACATCTTGGATGCGGTCAGGGCCTGGGCATGGACTTCCATGCCGACAACCAGTTCATAGGGAAAAACGGCGCCAAGGGTAGACATTGGTTGAGCACCTGCAATGTGAGTGTGGTCAGGCAACAACTTTCGATTCTCTTCTTACCTGACATTTACGAACATCCATCGCGATGATACCATAGCGTCTGAATCACTCGAAACAGACCGGACGGCAAGGGATGCGTTATGCCCACCGGCGTTCCGGCTATCGGGATCGATTGCGGGAACATACCCGCTCTACGGGGCGTTGATGGTGGATATGAAGCGGCCATCGTTGCATGCAAAACTGACAGGTCAGGGCATGGCAAGAATGCGCGCGCGGGATGCGGTGGCTGCCGTTGTGATCACGGTGGCATTGGGATTCGCCGCGTGCAATCGTGACGAGGCGCCGCCTGCCCCTGCCGCTGAGCCGGCAACAGTGCAACTGCAGCCGACTTTCACACCGACTGCGGCGATGGCTGGCCCCCCAGAGATCGCGCCAGTTGCCGTGCAACCTGCCGGTACGCCGGTCGCAGTCTTGGCCTTGCCCACCCTTACCCCTGCTGCAGGCACAAGCGATGCCGTACAGGCTGCTGCCCCCGATCCCGCCGTGACAGGCGAGGGTCTGCTGGTGACCGGGCGCCGGCTGCTGCGTTACGGCGACTACATTGCAGCGCGCACCGCCCTCAGCCAGGTCGCCGACGCAGCGGAGAGCGCCCCTGAACAGCGTGCGGAGGCGCTCTATGACCTCGGCCGTGCTTATCTTGGCGAAGGTCTCTTCGGGGAGGCACTGGCCATCTTCAGCCAACTCGATGCGCTGCTGGCAGGTGGGGGCGGCGATCCCAACCAGTTCGGTCAAAAGGAATATTTCCTGCGCGGCGAAGCACTCATGGGCATGGGGCGTTACACCGACGCAGTGGCCGCCTACTGGCGTTTCCTCGAAGCCTACCCTTGGATGGGCGAAGCGGTGCAGCCGCGCATTGCCAGGGCTTTTGTCGCACTCAACGATACGGAAGGTGCCGCTGCCGCCTATCGACGCTCCGCCGATGAGGCCGCCGACCGCTTCGTCAAGGTGCGCCACCTGGAGAGCCTTGCGCAGCTCCACCAGGAAAGCGGGCGTTATGCCGACGCCCATGCCGCCTACACAGAGATCTTGGCGGTCGCCGAAAATCCTGGCTATCGCACGCAGATTCTCTACCGGGCCGGGCAGGCGCTGGCCGCTGGGGGGGATATCCCGGGCGCGATCGAACGCTGGCTGGCCGCAACTGCCGAATCGCCTGAAGACTACAATGCCTACTTGGCTCTCGTTGAACTGGTCAACCGCAACGTCGAGTTTGATCTCTACCAGCGCGGCTATATCGATCTGGCCGCGGAAGCCTACACACCGGCCATTCTTGCCTACCAGGCCTATCTCGCCAGTGTCGACCCCACGGATGCGCGGGTGGGCAATGCCCTGCATGGGTTGGGGCAGTCGTACCTCGGTGCAGGCAACTACAGCGAGGCGCTGGCTGTGATAGACCGTGCCATCCTCGAATATCCGGATTGCGACTGTTTTGGCCAGGCGTGGCTTGACAAGGGCGCCGCACAGGCTGGATTGGGTGACAGCGCAGGTGCACGGCGTACCTACCGCACGTTTGCGCGAGATTATCCTGACCACCCACTGGCGCCTGAGGCGTTGTGGCAAAGTGGCCGCCGCGCACTCGACGAAGGCAACCAGATCGAGGCCGCTTTCGATTTCCTGGTGCTGGCTGATGCCTTCCCCACCAGCGCGCGCGCACCCCAGGCACTCTACGCGCTGGGTATGGGTGCCTTCAACGCTAAACTCTATCTACAGGCTGTCGAAGCGCTGGAGCGCTTGCAGCGAAGCTACCCTGACTATCGCTGGGATGCGGTGGGCTACTGGCTTGGCCGTAGCCAGGCCGCAGCGGGGCAGCCTGCAGCAGCGCAGGCGACATGGCAACTGCTGGTCGACCGTGCGCCCGACATCTACTACGGCATCTTGGCGAACTTTGCGCTGGCCGCCACCCCCATGTCCAACGCGTCCATGCTGACACGTATCTCCGCAGTGTCCGGTACCGCCAGCCGTGTGCCGGGCGACGATGGGAGCCAGGCCTTTGCCGAGCAGTGGCTGGCAGACTGGCTGGCAATTCCTGTCGAGCAGGCAGCCACCTTGCCGCCGGAAATCGCAGAAGATCAGAATCTGGCCAAGGGGCGGTTGTTGCTGGAACTCGATCAGCGCGGTGATGCGCTGGTGGCGCTGGAACGTCTCTACGAACGGAACAAGGAGAATGCGCAGGCTCTCTATCCCTTGAGCCTCACCTTTGCAGAGCTGGGCGCCTACCGGCTCAGCATCCTCAGCGCGGCACGGCTCATGCAGTTCAGCCCGGCCGGCCTTGTCGAAAACGCGCCGGCGTTCCTCCAGCGGCTTGCCTATCCTCGTCCCTTTGCCGAACTGATTGAACGTGAGGCGCGCGCCAACGACTTCGACCCTATGCTCTACTACAGCCTGATCCGCCAGGAAAGCCTCTTTGAAGAAGGCGCGCGCTCGACAGCGGCGGCACAGGGTCTCGCGCAGATCATCCCGGATACGGGTCAGTGGATCGCCGGCCAACTAGGCCACCCAGAGTACACCAACGACATGATCTACCGACCCGTCATCAACCTGCGCTTCGGCGCCTACTATCTGGGGTGGGCGCGCGATTTCTTGGACGGCAATCTGCTGTCTGCGTTGGTCGGCTACAACGCAGGACCCGGCAACTCGCAGGCCTGGCGCGAGCGCGCTGGCGCCGACGACACCTACTTCGTCGAAATCCTCACCTTTGCCGAGCCGCGGGCGTACGTGCAATATATCCTCAGCAACCTCTATCACTACACGCGGCTGTACGCTCCCTGAGCGATCCCGTGAGATATTCGACGGAACAGGCTGCAGGCAGATTCGATGCCTTGTGTCGTTGTGCCTCTATTCCTTGACCGCACCCAGCATGATGCCGCGAAGGAAGTAGCGCTGCAGGAACGGATAGATGAGCAGAATTGGGATCATGGCGACGAAGAGCTTGGCCGCGTTCAGTGTGTTGTTGGAAAGTTGGGCCAGCATCTGCGCCTGACCACCGTGCAGCGCCGGGCGGTCGGCAATCACCAGTTGTTGAATGTAGGTTTGCAGCGGGTAATTGTCGGGGTTGTTCATCAGGATCAGCCCGTCGAAAAACGAATTCCAGTGGCCGACGATGCTGAATAGTGTGATCGTGGCCAGAGCAGGGATCGAGGTCGGTAAGTAGACGCTCCAGAGCAACTGCCACGGATTGGCGCCATCGATGCGCGCGGCTTCGTCCAATTCCTTGGGAATGTTGCGGAAAAAATTCATCAGGATGATGACATTGAAGATCGGAATGGCGCCGGGGAGCACCAGCGCCCACAGGGTGTCGATCAGACCGTAGCCGCTGATGGTGAGGTACCAGGGGACGATCCCAACATTCAAGATCATGCCGAACACGAAGAGCCACATGAAGAAGTTGCGCGCAGGAAAGGCCTTGACCGTGCGCGAGAGCGGGAAGGCGGTGAGCACGGTCAAGGCGAAATTCAGCGCGCCGCCGACGATCACGCGCAATACGGAGACGCCAAAGGCCTGCCAGAACTTGTCGTCGCGCAGAATGTAGCTATAGGAATTGAGGTTGAAGCCGACCGGCCAGAGACCCACCATGCCGCCGCTGACCGCAGACTTCTCGCTCAACGAGATCGCAAGGGTGTTGGCGAGCGGCAGCAACGTAGAAATCCCCGCTATCAAGAGAAATGCCGTAATCAGCCAGTCGACCATGCGCTCACCCGTGCTGCGCGCTGAAAACATGGGGCTCTCCTAGAAGATCCGATAGTTGGCCCACCGGCCGGCAGCCCAGTAGGAAACGCCGATCAGCAGGAGTGCTACGACGGTCTTGAAGAGTCCAACCGCCGTGCCGAGGCTGTACTGCCCCTGGATCAGGCCGATGCGATAGACGTAGGTGTCGATGATGTCGCCGGTCGAATAGACAATCGGGCTGTAGAGGTTGAAGATCTGGTCGAAGCCGGCATTCAGTACGTTGCCGATGCTCAGGCACCCCACCAGCACGATCACGGGCGCAATGCCCGGAATCGAAATAAAACGCATCTTCTGCCAGCGATTGGCGCCATCCAACTCCGCCACTTCGTAGAGCGTCGGGTCGATCGCAGTCAGTGCCGCCAGGTAGACGATGGCCTCGAAGCCAAATTCCTTCCACACGTCGCTGAAGATGATGACCCACGGGAAGATGTTGGGTTGCCCCAAAAAGTAAATGGGGTCAACCCCGAAGATACCCAGAAAGTCGTTGACCATGCCGTCGCGCGCCAAAATCGTACGCAAGATGCCGGCCAGAATGACCCACGAGAGAAAGTGGGGTAGATAGACCATCGTCTGGATCGAACGCCGGATGCGCAGAAAACGTACTTCGTTGAGCAGCAAGGCAAAGGCTACTGCGGTGATCAACACAAACACCATCTTCATGACGGCGATAAAGAGGGTGTTTGTGAAGACCTGGCGCGCATCGCGCAGGCTGAACATGTAGAGAATGTTGTCCAGACCCACCCACGGCGAATTTTGGATGCCGAGTGCTGGGTTGAACTTCTGGAACGCAATGACCGAATAGGCGAGGGGAACAAAGGTGAAGGCAAAGAGCAACACCAGACCCGGCAGGATCATCACGGAATAGGCAAGCCGGTCAGTGTTCTTGAACATAGCATTCTTTCTTGGTTCCACCAGCCATCCCCGCGCCCGGTCGAATTCAGTACGGATGAGCGTAGCTCCCTCTGTAGGGCGATTTGCCAAATCGCCCTACAATCTTACTGGTTCATCTTCTCCAGGAGCGCTGCGCCGCCACTGTTGTTCCATTCTGTAACGAACGCGTCGAAGTCGTCGACGGATTTGGCGCCGGTAATGATCTGGAGGAATGTCTCCTCTTCCAGCTTCTGTAGCGCCGGCCAGGTCGGGTCGGTCGCAATGACACGTGCTGCAACTGGGTCGGTGCGCACTTCGTTGTAGCCGCCAGCCAGCAACTTGGCTGCATCCAGGCGCGCCATGCGCGTCGCCCAGTTGGATGAGTCGCTGCGCGGGGCTGCGATATCATTCTGGATCTGCTCAAACTCAAGCTTCATGGCGTCGCTGAAGGCAGTAGGGTCGCGCGTGCCATCCAGCGCTTCCTGATAATCGGTCGCCATGCGCTCGACAACATAGGGCTGTTCGATCAGGAACGGGATCGGGAAGAGCAGTGTCCAAATCTCGTTGAAGTTCGGATAGTATTGCGGCGCATCGTTCAGACCATAGCTCAGATCGTTCTGGATGTTGAGCAGCTTGAGCGGAATTTCCGGGTGGGGGTAGCCCTTCTTGACGACGACGAAGCTGTAGGTGTAGCCACCCATGCCAAAGCTGTAGCCGCCGTTCTTGTCCTTGATCATGTACGGCTGCCAATCGGCATTCGGGTCGTTGTTGACGGCATCAGCCAGCGGCCACCAGGAAATCCACCAAGGCCCCATCATGATGCCGCTCTTACCACCCACGACAATCTCATTGGCCTTGTCCGCGTTCTTGGTGGCGAATTCGGGGTCAATGATCCCTGCCTGGTACATGGCAGCCAGACGAGCCAGCGCTTCTTTTGTCTCCGGCTGAATGGAACCATAGACGATTTCACCGTCGGCGTTCCGGTAGAACAGCTCAGGGAAGGAGGCGTAGGCGTTGAAGATGGCGTCAAAGCCGTGTAGATTGCTGGGCACCTGAACAGGGTTGGTCGTGCCGGTCAGACCGATCGTGTCCGCTGCACCGTTCCCGTCCGGGTCCTGTTCGATGAATGCCTTGGCGATCGCCTCAACGTCGTCGACTGTTTCCGGTGCGGGCAAGCCCAACTTGTCCAGCCAATCCTTGCGTACCCAGACCATGATCGGGGCATCGGCCTGTGGCTGCACATTGGGAATACCCATCACCTTGCCGTCGATGGTGGCAGCTTGCAACGCAACACCGCCGGTCTGTTCCCAGTTCTCCAGGATATCGGCATTCGCGTACTGCTCAATGTAGGGTGTCAGGTCTTCGATGGCGCCGGCTTCCGCAAGCTGCTGCATCTGGATCGCATCGACGGTCATCGCATCGGGAATGTCACCGCTGGCAATCGACAGGTTCAACTTGTCACTGTAGCTGTCGCTGGGCACCACCCAAGCAAAAGTCACGTCGACGTTGAGGATGTCCTCGATGTACTGCAGGGCGCGGTTGTCCTCGATGGACTCGCCCTCGGGCATGAGCGACGCATTTTCCTGGCCACCTTTGACTAACACCAGGGTTGCGCGCTCCGGCAGGGGGCCGTAGGCCTCGGTCTGCCGCCACGGCTGCGCAGCCAGCACGTCGTCCGGCACTGCGGTCGCTGGCACTGCCGGTTCGCCGGCCGGCACCTGCGCTGGCTGGACTGGACCTGCGCAGGCTGACAGCGCAAGCCCCAACAATCCAACGAGCAAAACGGGAAGTAGCAAGCCTCTTTTCACCATAGAATCCTCCAGATGGGTCGATAGACGGATGGGTGTTGACACATGATGCAGGAGCATGGAAATCAAACACGCAGGTTGTTCATGTATGTGAAATGTGTTCACCAACGGGAATTCACCAGGAGTATAGCACGGCACTCTGGCAGATGTCAATCATGACGGCTGCTCCCCGGCTGCTCCAAGTGTTGTACGGAGCAGCCGGTCGACAACTCAGGCTCCGCTCCCTGGCCGCTGCAATCGCTGATTGACGTTGCTTCCTACGCTGTGCTATACTCCGAAAAAGTTCCAATTCATGAACATTGTTCACATATACGAACAGGCGTCCGCCAGCATGACCTGTCCGCCGTGCAGTCTCTGCCTGTGCCTGTTTGAGGAGATCGTGTATGACTACTGGATGGCAGATTGAGTGCGCAGCGCTGCGCTGTCGCATCGAATGGCACGATGGTCAGCTCTACTGGCAACTTCATCATGCGAACGCACCGGATGGATGGACGCAGTCGGTGCCGGTCAGTGATCTGACGGTCAACCATCAGCCGGTGCAATGGACGCAATGGATCGCCGCCGAGGAGACGCTTGGGCCGGACGCTGCGCCGCACCTTGCGGTGACCCTGGCCGACGACAGCGGGCGCTTGCGCCTGGTGCGCCACTTCGAGTTATTCACCGGCTATGCTTTTGCACGCACCTGGGCTGTGGTCGAATGTATCGGCGAGGAGAGTGCAGCCGATCCTCTGATTGACGGCGCTGCTATTCTGCACCTGGCGGTCGATGCGCCGGACACGGTCACGCTGCTCCATGTCGAGCAGTTTAGCTGGCCCTATCACAAGGACTTCTTCAGCCAACGCCAGATTCCGTTGCTCCCGAATCTCACACCGCACGAACTGCGCATGGGGTCGTTTCCGGCCCATTACACGGCGCCGACCAGCTGTGCTTGGGTGGCCCTGCGCAGAGGGCGGCCCGATCCATCCGATGAGACGCCGGGCAGCGGCCCAGGGCTCGTCATTGGTATCGAATTCAACGGGAAGAGCCGGCTGCGCGCATGGGCGACACCTGCATCGGCGGCCATCGAGAGTCGGATCGATGACCTTGCCCACTCCCTTGCGCCGGGCGGGCGCTTTGAAGTGCCGGCGTGCTTTGTCGGGTTCTACGCTGGCGACTGGGACGAGGCCGGTTATGTGACGCACCGTTTTGCGGAGGCGTATGTGCACCCTCCCCTGCCCGACGCGCGCTACCCGTGGGTGCAGTACAATTCGTGGAAGTACGGGCAGGAGATCGATGAAGCGCAGCAACTGGCCGTATTGGAACGCTGCGCGGCGCTGGGCATCGAGGTGGCAATCCTCGATCTGGGCTGGGCGCGCACGATCGGCGACTGGCGCCCCAACCCGGCAAAGTTCCCGCGCGGTTTACGCCCCATCGCCGACCGTGCGCACGAACTGGGTATGAAGTTCGGCGTGCATGTCGCCATTGCCCAGATGGCGCCGGATGCCCCCGCTGCGCTCGAACATCCTGATTGGTTGGCTTTCGGTGGCAACGACTACTACGGAGCCGGCGCTATCTGTCTGGGACACGCGCCCTGCCGCGCGTGGTTGATCGACTCGCTCGTGCGGCTGGTTGCGGACGAGCACCTGGACTACATCATCCAGGATGGCGAGGATGTCGTGAAACGCTGTCTGCGCAGCGATCACACGCACGCGCCCGGCAACAGCAACTATGCCAACTCGACTGAGGGGCTGGATCAGGTCATCCTGGCCGTGCGCCGTGCGCATCCGCACCTGGTCTGGGAGAACTGCGAGGATGGCGGCTGCATGTTGACCTATCGTATGGCGCGGCTCTGCCATACATCGATCACCGTCGACAACATCGCGACCTATGCCACGCGCCAGGGCGTCTATGGCGCGTCCTATCCGTTCTCGCCGCGCTACAGTGTGCGCTATTTTGAAGACGACCCGACCCCTTACACGTTGCGCAGCGCGATCTTTGGCGGCCCGCTCATTCTCATGCAGCGCATCGGCGACTGGACGGAACAGCAGATGGCGGATGCCAGGACAGCGATTGCCCAGTACAAGCATCTGCGCACCATCATTCGGGACGGCAAGGTGATCCATCTCGTTGCGCCGCGCAGTAATGTCGAGCGCGATGGGCGCGGCTGGGATGCGATCCAATCGGTGAGTTCGAACCAGGAGCGTAGCGTCGTGATGGTCTATCGTGCATTGGGGGGGCCGGCTGAGCGCATGATCCGGCCGCGGGGGTTGCGCACCGACGCGACGTATGTCGTTCGTTACGCCGATGCCGGCATCGAACGCGTCCAGAGCGCGGCCAGTTTGCAGGAAGAGGGGGTACGCGTTGCGCTCGGCGAACTGAGTTCAGAAGTGATCGAGTTGGAAATCCAGCCTAGAACGGAGTGATAGAACGCTATGAAAGAGATGTTGGCAACCTGCGCTCCGGCCTACGTGGCCGCCGATTCTACACGCATGGAGTGGACGATCGGCAACGACAGGATTCGCAAGACACTGGTCTGGCATCCCGACGGTGGGCTGCGTCTGGCGGCGCTGGAGAATCGTCTGTCCCACCATGTGTGGAAACCCGCGCTGGATGCATCGTCCTTTGCCGGCGGTGAGTTCCTCTTGCAGTGGGACGGTGTCTCGTATTCAGGACGCCAGGCGACAGACCTGCTTGGCCTCGACGCTCACGTAGATATGAACGCCGTGATGCTGTACATCAATTTGCGTGTCGCCGGCGCGCTGTCTGTGACGGTATGTTGTCGCCTGCACAGCGACACGGATGTGATCGAGCAGTGGCTGGAAATCTCGGCGCAGCAGCCTGGCGCGCTGAACAGCATTGCGCCGCTGACCGTCAGTGCATCGGCGTTGTCTTCGCCGATGTTGCACTGGGTACGCGGCATCCAAAAGCACGGCGCCGGCATGCCGGAGACCGGCCCCTATCCTGCCTTTCAGGTGCGCCATGAACCACTCGGCACGGTCTCGTTGGCATCGGGGTTGCGCTCCACCTGGCACGAGATCGCCTGGCTGGCCCTGGACGGCGGCTCCGGTAGCGACGGGATCTTTACGGGACTGCACTATTCAGGCCGCTGGGCCGCGCTGGCCAGTGCGCCGGACGCAGGCGTTGCGACGCTTGACCTGTCGACCGAAGGGTATACGATGGCGCTGGCAGCTGGCGAGAATTGGACGAGTCCCGCGGCTTTCATGGGTCTCTATCGGGGTGATCTGGACGATGCCGCGCACATCCAGCACGCCTATATGCGCTCCGCCGTGGTTCCACCTACACCTGCCGAATTTCCCTGGGTGCAGTACAACACATGGTTTGCCCATTTGGTCGACTACGACGAAGCACTGCTGCGCCGGGAGGCGGAGCTAGCCGCGCGCCTGGGCGCTGAGGTCTTTGTGATTGACGCCGGCTGGTGGGAACCGAGCCGGCGTACCAGCGACAACTTCACGACTGGGCTGGGAGCCTGGAAGCCAAGTACAGAGAAGTTTCCCAACGGCATCCCCGCCTTTGGCAACTATGTGCGCTCGCTGGGAATGCGTTTTGGCATCTGGGTAGAGCCGGAGCGCGTCGACTTGCGCCACCCGGCCACGTGGCAGCTCCCCTGGCTGGTGCGCCAGCATGACGCCATCGTCTCGCCGCCCTGGCCACCCGATACGGTGAGCGGCTGGCTCTGCTTCGGCCATCCTGACGTACAAACCTGGGCGATCGACTGGATCAGCCGCCTGGTGGCCGAGGTGGGCGCCGACTGGCTCAAGTGGGACTCCAACTGGTGGGGGGTCTGCACCTGCACCAACCACGGACACAGCGCCAGCGATGGCGAGTTCTATCAGCTAGAAGGCGTGCATCTCGTGCTGGCTAAGTTGCGGCGCCGCTTTCCTCATCTGATTGTCGAGAATTGCGCCGGTGGCGGCACGCGCACCGATTTTGCCATGTTGCGTCATACGCATATTACCTGGCTCCATGACGCGTCCACGCCCAGCCGACGCGTACGCTTTCACCTGGCTGGCGCCACCTACCTGTTCCCACCCGAGTTGTGCAATACCTGGATCGTGGACAATGACGACGAATCGTTGATGGATCCGGCGACAACGCGCGCCGATCTGAACACAATTGCGCGTAGCCGCATGTTCGGCGCGTTTGGCGTTTCGGCCAGGCTGATGGATTGGACGGACGCAGCTTTTGTTGCGGTGCAGGAAGCCATCGCCCAGTACAAGCAACTGCGCCCCTTGCTCAAGAGCGGCCAGATCTATCATCTTCTCCCACAGCTAGAGCTGGCCTGCACCGACCTGGCTCTGCACGGACAATGGGATGCATACGCCATCGTCGATCCGCCTGGCGAGCAGGGTGCAATCTGGGTTTTCCGTGCCGAGGACGGGGTGCCAGAGCGCGAGCTGCGCCTGCGTGGGCTGACTGCGGAGCGCACCTATGTCCTGGAGGACATCGACACCGATCAGACGATTCAAGTGCTGGGGGGCAGTCTGATGGCTGACGGGTTTCGTGCAAGTCTGGGGGATCGCACGTCGGCGTTGCTGTTGCTACGAGCCGTCTAGCTGCAATCGTCGTCCGGCATGGAGGAAGAAAGCGACGAACCTATGGCCGATCAAGTCCGTATCGACACGAACTGGCGCTATCATGATCTGCGTGCCCTGCTGATTGAAAACAGCCACCTGCGTCTGGTGTTGCTGCCCGAGCTGGGAGGGAAGCTGTGGTCGCTGCTCTTCAAGCCCCTGGATCGCGAGATCTTCTGGCACAATCCGCGCATGGCGCCGCGCCCGGCACCCTACGGTGCTGCGTATGACGACTGGTTTTGTGGCGGCTGGGATGAACTTTTTCCCAACGACGCTCCGACGAGCCTGGCCGGTGATGTCTATCCCGATCATGGCGAGTGGTGGTCCATGCCATTTGCGTGGGAGATCACCGCTGCATGCCCAGAGGAGGTCACGGTTCACTGTTGGCGTGCCGGCGTGGTGACCGATACGCGGGTCGACCGCTGGATCACGCTGCGCGCCGATTCGCCGACAGTCACCGTGCGCTACCGCATCCACAATGCCGGGCCACAGACGCTCGATTATCTGTGGAAACTGCACCCGGCACTGGCCATTTCGCCCGGCGCGCGTCTGGACCTGCCCGCCTGCATTGTGCAGCCCGAGACGCTCTTCAACGACCGCCTCGACAGGCAGCCCTTCGCCTGGCCAATCGCGCGTGGCGCACAGGGCGGCACGGTGGATATGCGTATGGTGCCGGGCAAGGATGCCGCCACTTGTGATTTCTACTATGCCACGGACCTCGCCGCAGGCTGGTGTGCCCTGACTGACGTCTCGGCTGGCATCGGTTTTGGCCTGGCCTTCGACCCGGCCATCTTTCGCAGTGTCTGGATCTTTGGCGCATATGGCGGCTGGCGCGGCCACTACACCACGATCTTGGAGCCGTGTACGGGCTATCCCTATCAACTGGACGAGGCGCTGGCTCGGGGAACTGCCAGCCAGCTGGCGTCCGGTGCAACGCTTGAAACGACGGTCACCGCCGTGCTCTATCAGGGGAGATCGGCGGTGACCGAGATCACGGCAGACGGGGAGGTGCGCTGATGGGTGAACTGGAGGGCAAGGTTGCGCTGGTCACCGGCGCGGCTCGTGGCATTGGCCGGGCAGTGGCCGAAGCCCTTGTGCGTGACGGGGCTGCAGTGATGGTGGCCGATCTGGCAAGGAGTGCCGGCGAAGCGACCGCTGCGGCGTTGTGCGCCTGTGGTGGCAGAGCTGCGTTTGTTGCCGCCGACGTTACCAGCGATGCCGACGCCATGGTGGAGGCAACTGTCACTACGTTCGGGCGCCTCGATATCCTGGTCAACAATGCTGGCATTTTCTATAACGCCGATGCCCTGACGGTGCCCTTTGGCGACTGGCTCAAGGCGGTCGACGTCATCTTCTACGGCGCATTTCATTGCAGCCGGGCAGCAGGAAGAGCGATGATCGAGCAGAGTCAAGGTGGGCGCATTGTCAACGTATCCTCGGTCAACGCCTTTCTGGGCATGGCACAGTCGAGCCACTACAACACGGCCAAAGGTGCCGTCGATCAATTGACGCGCTGCCTGGCTGTGGAGTGGGCACCTCATGGCATCCTGGTCAACGGCGTGGCGCCTGGCTTCGTTGATACGCCGATGTCGATTGTCGATGGCGTCAACGAGCTGGAGACACCTGACTTTCAGGAGATTTATGTGCGGCGCCGGCGCATCCCGCTGGCGCGCGCCGCCCAGCCAGAGGAGATCGCACAAGTAGTACGCTTTCTTGCCTCGGATCGCTGTACCTACATCACGGGTCACACGATCGTCGTCGATGGCGGCCTGTCGATCACGTTTTGAGCAACAGGCAAAGTGGCTCGAATGGCCCGGCTCGCTTGCTGCGTTATTCGGGCGTCAAGACGATTTTGGCGACCGTGATGGAGCCATCCACGAGACCGGCAAAAGCGGCGGCGCCCATAGAGAGCGGGCGCTCTTCGACCCAGACTGCCGATGGAACGACGGCTGCGCTGGCCAGCAGGTCGAGTGCGCCGGCGAAATCCGTCGGCGTGTAGGCAAAACTGCCCTGGATCGTAATCTCCTGGCGCACAAGGTAGTTCGCTGCCAGCGGTGATCTTTCATCGTGCAGGCCGATGTACACCGCGCGGCCGCCAGGCCGTACCATCTGTAGCGCCAACGCCCGGGTTGCGTCTGCGCCGACCGCATCGATCACACAGGCAGCGCCATCGGGCAATACGGCGCGCAACGCCTGTGTGGCATCGGCATTCCGGCCGTTGATGGCAGTGGTCGCCCCCCATGCCCGTGCAACGCTGAGACGCTCCTCTACGATATCGCTGATCACGATGGTGCCATGCGTGCCGCTGGCGCGTGCTACCGCCAGACAGAAGAGGCCGATGGTGCCGGCGCCAAGGATGAGCAATGCGCCCTCCTCCTGCCGCCACTGGGCATGCTGGACAGCACGCACGGCGCATGCGAGGGGCTCAGCCAACGCGCCAGCTACGTCGCTGACACGGTCGGGCAGCGGCGAACACTGGGCGGCTGGCACGGTGACATAGCGGGCAAAACCGCCGGCGCAGTGCGCACCGATGATCCGGCGCTGCCGGCACAGGTTGGGCAGACCCGCGCCACACAGGGCGCACACACCGCAGCCGACCAGTGGATTGATGGCGACGCGCCGGCCCGGCACGAGCGCGGGCGCCACGGCTGTATCCCTGTTGGCGGCTACGACGCGGCCGCTGAATTCATGCCCCATGATGAGGGGGGGCACGCGCAGGCTGTTCTGCCCTAGATAGCCGCTGAGTTCTGAACCGCAGATACCGGCTGCGCTGACTTCGATCAGCACTTCGCCCGGGCTGGGAGCAGGAACTGCGACTTTTTCGATTTCCATCTGGCCTGGCCCGCTCCAGACCAACGCAGGCATGCTGAGGAGTGGTTGCTGGTTGGCGTTCATGTGCTCTCCTTCTCTACTCTAGGCGACACGGTAGCGCGCGACCACGTCTTCGTCCAGTTCAATTCCTAGGCCAGGCTCCTGCGGCACCATGACGTAGCCATCTACCAGCGGGAAGCGCTGGCGGGTCAATGTCTGGCGCAGCGCTGACTGCTCGACGCAATACTCCAGCCAGCCGGTATTGGGCAGCGCAGCCAGAAAATGCAGTGACGCTGCGATGCTGATGCCGGTCTTGTACGAGTGATTCACGCATAGGCGCCGCCGCTGTGCCGTCAGACGGCCGATCTCGATGGCACGGCTGATCCCGCCCACGCGCGCAACGTCAGGCTGGAGCACGTCGAGGCCGGCGTCGAGCAATGCCTGAAAACCCCGGACGGTCGTCTCTTGCTCGCCAGCCGCAATACGCACGGGGGAGGACTGCACCAGGCGCTCGTAGCCTTCCAGATCGTCGGGGTGCAGCGGTTCTTCCAGCCAGAACGGTCGAAACTCAGCGAACTGCTGGCTGCGGCGAATGGCAAGGCTGGCATCGTAGCAGAGGCCGGCATCGATCATCAATTCGACGGCGTCGCCAAGGCCGGCGCGTGCCTGACGCACCAGTTCGATATCGAGCGCTTCGCTTTGCCCCATCGGCCCCCAGCCAAATTTCACCGCTGTGAAACCCTGGTCGACCAGCTGCCGTGCCTGGTCGTAGGTCGCCTGCGGCGTCTCCCCGAAGAGATTGGAGGCATAGGCGCGTAACTTCGTGTGAAAGGCGCCGCCCAGGAGCTGGTAGACCGGCAGGCCAAGGGCCTTGCCCATGATGTCCCACAACGCCATGTCGACGCCCGAAATCGCCTGCTGGGCGGCGCCGCCGCGGCCAAAGAAGATCGTGCCCTGATACATGCGCTCCCACACTACGGCGATGTCGAGCGGGTTTTGGCCGATGACACACTGGCGCAGACCGCGCGCAATCGCATGGGAAAGAGGCGCCTCCAGGATGGCTTTGGCCACCATGGGCGATGAATCGACTTCGCCGACACCGCTGATGCCGGCGTCGGTGTGTACCTTCACGACCAGGGTATCCTGGGTACCGTCGCAGCGTTCGTCAACAACCGGTAATTGCAGCCAGATAGCTTCGACATCCGTAATTTTCATGGTTCACTTTCCCTGTGGCCGAGAATGCGAGACAGCTGGCCAGCACCCTGCTGCACCAACGTGCGCAACTCGGCCTGTCGCTCGGCAGTAAAACGAACTGTCGGTACAGACACGCTAATCGCGGCCACAACTTGGTTGTTGCTGTCAAAGACTGGGGCGGCGATACACGAGAGGCCAGGCGTGGACTCCTCAAAGTCCGTCGCATAGCCTCGCATGCGGATTTCGGCCAGTTCATGCCGTAGAGTGGCTGGGTCCGTAATTGTGTCCGGCGTGATCGGCTCCATCGGCCTGCCGGAAGGATAGAGCCGGTCGAGTTCTTCGTCAGGCAGTGCCGAGAGCATCATCTTGCCGACGCCCGTGCCGTGAGCCGGGAAACGCTTGCCGACGGCGGACACCATGCGGATCGTGTTGGTGCCCTCTTCTTTGGCGACATAGAGCACTTCATTTCCATCTAGGATGGCGAGATGGACCGTCTCGTCGCAGGCGCGCGCCATCTCGCGCACCACTTCCTGGCCGTCGGTGAGCAGATCGGTGCCGGCCATGTAGCCGCTGCCCAGCTCGAACAGGCGGGCGCCAAGCCGATAGGTCCGCTCTTGGCGTCCCTCGCGCAGGTAGCCACGCGCCAAAAGCGTGTTGATCAGGCCGTGCGCGCTGCTCTTGGGGATTGCCAGCTCGCTGGAGATCGCGGAAAGGCTTAGCCCATCCGGCTGATGCGCCAGTAATTCAAAGATGTCCAGGACGCGCAACGCCGATTTCACCCCTTCGGGTTGTCCAGAATGGTTCATTGACTAGTTTATGTATGTGAATGCGTTTCAATATGGCGAACGAATTCAAGTATAGCAGTTCGCACGCGTGGCTGTCAAACGCCTTTCCTAGCGCACATTGCCGGCGACACCTGGATAGCTGGCGCCGTGCTATACTTCACAATAGCGATCACTTCAAGGGCAACAAAAGGGTGGGTTGGAGGTCCATGATGGCGGACATGCAGGAATACCACGGCAAGTTGGTGACGATTGAGCGCTTCATTCTTGATCAGCAGCAGGCCCATCCCGCAGCAACGGGCA